>JBMCLC010000317.1:0-3386 GCA_048614715.1 Oceanidesulfovibrio sp. | reverse complement strand
AAGCCCATGGCCGCCATATTGCGCCAACGAAACGAGGCCATGCCGAGGAGCGCGCCGCCCAGGGCGACGAGCAACGCCCCGCAGCAGAGAACGAATGGGACGAGCCACTGCATGGCGGGAAGCGTCCAGATGCCCGCGATCTGTTCGATGAGCCGGCAGGTCTCCGGCGAGGAGCGTGTGGTGAAATAGCCGAGCACGGGCAATGCCGTGTCCGGACCGTCCGGCGGAACGATGTTCAGCATCCCTGGCGCATCGAGGTCCTGCGGAAGAACGATGGCGATGGTGCCCGGCGACTGGAAGGCGACGGTAAGCGTGCCCCGCAGGACATCACCCTGCGCGACGTCGGCGGCGCAGCCAGTGGCTTCCAGCACGAGCTCGTGCCCATTGTCGAGCGCAGTCTGCCGGGACAGGAACGAGCACTCCGTGCCTTCAAGGTCGATGCGGGCTTCTTCCAGGGGGAGCGAGGGCCAGTTCAGGGCAACTTTGAAAACGAGGCTGTGCAGTTGCTTCCCAGGGGCCGGGGCTGTGAGCGTGACGGGCGCGCTGAACAGCCAACCGCCCTCGGACTCCAGAAAGTAGAGCTGCCGCAAGGCCGTATACGGCGCGAAGGGGACAGTATTCTCCACACTCCTGGGGCGGAGCAGGAACACGCAGGCGAGAAGGGCGAGGGCGACAGCCACGGCGGTCGCTGTCACAACAAGGGGCCGATTCCGCGTGGGCATGTTGAACCGCGTCTGCAATCGAGAAGAAGAATTCCGCAATATCCGCCCCCAGAAATCGAACAAAGCGACATGCGCGCTACGTGTGCTGATGGCAGCGCGATACAGCAAGAACCCGCGGAGCGGGTGACTATGACGGCCGGCGCCTGTTTATGGCCGCAATCTGAACAAAGGCGCAGTGAATAATCTATAGATCGATGTGACAGCCTTGGCAAAGCCTGCGTGAGAGAAGCGGCTGCACAGCGCTCCGGAATTTGCGAATAAAAAAGAATGCCTGGGAATAGAGGTTATCCCTCGGAGTACACTTCCCTGAAGCGGCGTTTTTGTTCTTCCCAGAGGCGGCCGGCCTCCATCTGCAGCTTCACGAAGTTCGGAAGCGTCTTGGGCTTGAAGAAGAGCTCGTAGTTCGGGTCCACCAGCAGGTTGACCGATTCCGTGTTGGGGAAAATGTTCGTGCTCGAGCGCATCCAGGGCCCGCCGTAGTACTTCAGGGATATCCAGGACCGCTGCTCGACGCCGGCGTTCTCGCCCGTGCCGCGCATCAGCACGACTCCCCAGCAGAACACGCCGCCTCGCGGGGCGAGGTCCCGATACTCGCTGTCCAGGAGCTCCACCGCCTCGAAGCCGATGGTCTTGCCGTACAGGGCGGCCGTTTCCACGATGGCCGCCTCGTACTCCTCTTTGCCATATTGCTCGATCCCGAACGAGGGGTACACGGCCATGTTGAAATAGCCGACCACAACCAGGGGGCCAAGCAGCGCAGCAAGAACGACAGCGAGGATCGCATGTCGCACGCCCAGCCCCCGGAACGCGGAAAGGAGTCGGGTCCTGGCCTCCCGTCCGGTCATGGCGTCACCCCCAACACATCCATTTTCTCGTTGCGTACGCGGTCGAGCTTGTCGTGGAGAAAGTCGCGTTTCTCCCGGGCGCGTTTGCGGCGGGCGATTTCCTTGAGAGTCGCCATTTGCGCCTCTTCCGGAGTGATGCCGAGTGTATCGAGCGCGCCGTTCGTTTCCTTGAGTTCCTTGAGGAATGCAAGGGTGTAGTGGATGTCGAACAAGGAGCGTTCGGCGTAGACGAACTGTCGTTCGTTGATGAACTCCTGCACGCCGAAGAAAGTCTGCGGGACAACGGTCTTGGCCACCGTGGGCGTGTTGACCAGCCCGAGGGCGAAAACGGCGAGCAGAAAGACCACGACGCCGGCCTTGAGGAATGTGTTCCATGCCGCGCCCATTACTGTGCATCCTCCAGAGGCTTTTTGCGCTTGAACACGACCAGGGGTTCGTACGGCTCCCCATAGGGGATGAAGCGGTGGTAGTAGGGGTCGGGCCGGTTGCCGAATTCCTCGTCCGGGTGGTCGAGGATGATCTCCTCGTAATCGTTCTCGAGGTCCAGTTCGTGCAGAACCACGTAGTCCGAGTAGACCAGGGATCCATCGCGCTTGGTGCGGGAGACGTTCCGCTTGAGCACCCAGTCAGGATCGGCAAGGAACTCCGGATTCTCCTTCTGCAGTCCCCCCATTATCTTGAAATCCGTATAGAACTGAAGCGGCAGGTCGCCATAGGTAATCAGGATGGAGTCGCCTTCCTCGGCGTTTTCCTGGAAAAAATCGATGATGTACTCATTGACGTCCGGGTAGCCGTTTACCAATTCCGTGAGGTACAGCGCGATGGGCACATTGGTGTAGGTGAGCATCCTGGTGTCCGTGTGCCACGGCCGGTTGCTTATCCCGAGCCAGTCCATGGGCTGGATGTACAGCCAGTTCGTAAACAGGAGCAGGAAGGCCAAAAGCCCTCCGGCTAGCCGCTGCCAGCTCCACAGACGAATGACGGCCCAGGAGAAAAGGAAGCAGACAAGCGGGAACAGGTGCACGATGTAGCGGAAGAAACGCTGCGGAATAAGCGTGAGCATTGCCACGTTGACTATGATCACGATGAAGAAGAACGCGGCCCACCATTCCCGACGGTCGTCGAACTGGGGACGGCGGAACGAAAACGACTTGCGGAACCGCCAGGCGAAGGCGGCGAGCAGCGGCAGCGGCACCATGAACTGGGCCACATGGTAGAAATACTCCTCCGTGTTGGACGGAATGCGCGTGAAGTCGAGCAGGCCGCCCTGCTTGCCGATGCCGTAGATGGCGAAACCGGGGATGATGAGCAGCGCGCCGGAAACCGCCATGGCGACGAGTACGCGGAAAGGCGGCAGCCGCCGGTCCAGGAGGAGTTTGGCGCCGAATACGGCGGGACCGAAGCTGAACAGCAGCAGATAGTTCGCATGGAACATGAGGCCGAGTGAGAGACCGGCGACAAGGCCATGGAGCGTGGTGGGACGCCGGGAGACGAACGCGGGCAGGCTCGTCAGCGTCAGCAGCGTGCCGAGCGAGTAGTAGCGGTTCTGGCGCATGAACAGGATATATGGAATGCATAGCGCCAGAAACAAAACGGCCAGCAGCGCGAGCCAGCGGTCCTCGGGTTCGGGAAAATACCAGCGGAACGTCATGTACGCGAGAGCAAGGACCAAGATGGCCACCAGGGCGAACGGCAGCCGGCCTGCCCAGGTGTTGCTGCCGCCTATCCACTGGGCGAAGGCGGACACGTATATCTGCAGCCACGGCGACCATGTCCAGACCATGTCCTCGCCATACTCGCGGCCCTCTTCCTGGGAAAT
>JBMCLC010000316.1:0-3390 GCA_048614715.1 Oceanidesulfovibrio sp. | reverse complement strand
TCCAGGTCGCCGATGTGCTGGCTGAGGAACGCCTGCGAGCCCTTGGTGAGGCAGACGGTGTTCTTGAGCTCCGGGCCTGCGCCCAGCACCACGGGCGCGCCGGCATGGAGGTCCTGGATGTCCACGGGGGAGGGCGTGTAGCCCCGCGCGCGGCGCAGGTATATAAGCGGCGGACCCGGCTCCGTGGCCCTCTCCGGCTGGCCGAAAGCGTCCTTGCGGGCGAGTGGCATGATCACGGAATCGTCCGTGCGGATCAGGATGTCCCGGTCGTGGAGCAGGAAGCAGTCCGCGATGCGCGCCAGACGGGACAGAGCCTCGCGGTTGCCCAGGGCTATGGGTTCGTCGGACATGTTGCCCGAGGTCATGACCAGCGCAGGGTGGGGCCCCGCGCCGGCCTCCCGGAGCAGCCGGAACAGCACGTGGTGCAGGGGCGTGTACGGCAGCATCATGCCCACGAGGTCCGTGTCCGTGGCGATGGCCGCGGCGAGCCGCCCACCATGTGGTGCTTGCGAGCGCGGCAGCAGGACGATGGGCCGGACCGTGCCGGCGAGCATGGTTTCGGCGGATGCGTCGATATCCACGTAGGCGGCTGCACTGTCCAGGTCCGGGACCATGACCGCGAGGGGCTTGTGGGGGCGGTGCTTGCGGTCGCGCAGCAGTTGGACAGTATCGTGGTTGGTCGCGTTGCAGGCCAGGTGGAATCCGCCGAGGCCCTTGATGGCTGCGATGGCGCCGGCCGCGAGACGCCGGGCGACCTCGCGCAGGGCCTCCATGCCCTGGCAGACCGGCTCTCCGTACGCCTCCTGCAGCCAGATGCGCGGCCCGCACGCCGGGCAGGCGTTGGGCTGGGCGTGGAAGCGCCTGTTGAGCGGGTCCTCGTATTCGGCGGCGCAGTCCTCGCACAGCGGGAAGCAGGACATGGACGTGGTGGCGCGGTCGTACGGAATGGAGCGGGTTATTGTGTAGCGCGGTCCGCAGTTGGTGCAGTTGGTAAAGGGATAGAGGAAGCGGCGGTCCTGCGGGTCGTGCATCTCCGCCAGGCAATCAGCGCAGGCGGCCGTGTCCGGGCTGATGAGCACTGCGTGGCCCTCGCCCTGGTCGCTCTTGAGGATATTGAATCCGCCCTCGGGAATCGCGTCCGCGGACTCAGCCCTCTCGTCCAGGGAGACGATTCGCGCGAGCGGCGGCGTTTCGTTCACAAGCGCGCGGCTGAAGGACTCGGTGTCGGCCTCGGGACCGGTAACCTCGATGACCACGCCTTCGGGCGAGTTCTTCACGAAGCCGGCAAGGCCGCGTTCCACGGCGATGCGGTAGACAAAGGGCCGGAATCCCACGCCCTGTACCTGTCCCGTGACCACGAAGCGGCGTCTGGCGAGAGAAGATGCGCTGGGCATGGGGCGGATGTAACCATTCATGGCGAGAATGGGAAGTGATTGTGAAAGGTTCGTAAACAAAGCGTGAGAAAATGGAGCGCGGGTAGACATGCACGGCCCGTGGAATTAGTTAAAGAGCCGTGGCGGCGACCGGCGCCGCGCATCCATTCTCAAATAATCGACAGTGTTTTGTGCAAGGAAATCGAGACGTTTTATGACGTGTTGGACCGACATGCTTCCGGATGAGTCCGTGGCCATGGAATGCGCCAAGGACGATCCCGCCGTGTGCGCGCGGTGCGCCCTGACCAGCCCCACGTGCTGCGCCATTGCTCCCGGCAGCGAGCCGAACTGCTTCCCGGTTTCCGAAATGGAATGGGGGCGGGTGCTCGACCATGCCGGAGAGCGCGGCGCATTCGTCCGTGAGGTGAACACCCAGCCATTCCGGAACATGGTCGCTCGGCTTTTTCCGGGCGAACGCGAGCAGATCGAAGCACTGTTTCCACACCACAAGGTCCATCTGCGTCTGGCCACGAACGCAAAAGGGCTGTGCATCTTCGCTTCGGCAGAAGGCTGCGAGCTCCCGCGCGAGGCTCGTCCCTACTACTGCCGGCTCTTCCCCATGTGGGTGTACGGCGAGAGGCTCACGTTCTTCAACGCGGACGGCTGCCTGGCGGTGCGAGAAGGCCGCACCGTGCGCGGCGTGCTGAACCGGCTGGGGACCACGGAACACGACGTGCGGAGCCTGTTCGGTCGGCTGCGCCTGGCCTGGGGGCTGGCCCCCGGACCGTTCTTTCCAGCCGTGGTCTGAGACGCGGCCTATATTCATATGAAGAAAAAAATATTCATCGGAACCGCCATAGTCCTGCTCGGCCTGATCACGGCCGGAGCCGCCGGCGCCCTGGGGTTGTATCTGTGGGCGGCGCACGACCTGCCGAGCTTCAAGGAGATTACGGACTACAATCCGCCCCTGGTGACCACCGTGTACGCGCGCGACGGCGATGTGCTCGGCCATTTCTACCGCGAGCGGCGATTCCTGGTGCAGCTGGAGGACATGCCCGACTATCTGGTGAAGGCGTTCCTCGCCGCCGAGGACAGCGGCTTCTACGACCATCCGGGCATCGACGTCACGGCCATCTTCCGCGCGATGGTCAAGAACATCCGCGCCGGCGACATCAAGCAGGGCGGATCGACCATAACCCAGCAGATAATAAAGCGGCTCTTGCTCACGCCGGAAAAGAGCTATGAACGCAAGCTCAAGGAAGCCATCCTCGCCTACCGCCTGGAGAGCTATCTCTCCAAGGACGACATCATCACCATCTACCTGAACCACATCTACCTGGGCGCACGCTCCTACGGGGTAGAGGCTGCGGCGCGCAGCTACTTCGGCAAGCACGTGAGCGAGCTCACCCTGGCCGAGGCCGCGGTGCTCGCCGGTCTGCCCCAGGCGCCATCGCGCTACGATCCGTACCGCCATCCGGAGCGGGCCAAAGGGCGGCAGAAGTACGTTCTGGGCCAGATGCTGGAGGCGGGCTGGATCAGCCAGGAGCAGTACGAAGAAGCGCTGAACGCGCCCCTAGAATACACCGCAATGCCCGATCCTTCCTGGGAGGTTGGCGCGCACTACCTGGAGGAGGTCCGGCGCTGGCTCATCGAATATCTGAGCCGTGATAACATGGAGGCCATGGGCTTATCCCTGGACCGCTACGGCGAGGATGCCGTGTACGAGTCCGGTCTGCATGTGTACACGGCCATCGACCTCGACCACCAGCGGGCGGCGGAAGACGCCCTGCGGGACGGGCTGGAAGCCTCCACCAAGCGGCGCGGCTGGCGCGGTCCGATCCAGAAGCTGGCCCCCGGGCAGATTGCGGAGTTCCTCGCCGGGCAGGAAGACGTCGTGCAGGATCTGGCGTCCGGCGGATGGGTGCAGGCGGTGGTGGACAAAGTCTCAGCCACGGGCGCCGAGGTCCTGTTCGGCAATTTCCAGGGCTGGATTCCCGTAAAGAGCATGGCCTGGTGC
>JBMCLC010000315.1:0-3394 GCA_048614715.1 Oceanidesulfovibrio sp. | reverse complement strand
CGCTCACTTTGCCGGGCATCGCGGGCATCATCCTGACACTCGGTATGGCGGTGGACGCCAACGTGCTGATCTACGAGCGTATCCGCGAGGAACTGCGAAAAGGCCTCACCCCTCGCGCCGCTGTGGATGAGGGCTACTCCCGCGCCACGCTGACCATCCTCGATGCGAACGTGACCACGGTCATCGCGGCGATCATCCTCTACCAGTTCGGCACGGGGCCCATCCGCGGCTTCGCCGTCACGCTGACGCTCGGCATCCTGGCGTCCATGTTCACGGCGATCTTCGTCTCGCGCATCTTCTTCGACCTCTGGCTGGCCAAACGTCCAGTCAAGGCGGGGCTCTCCATCTAAGCGAAATTCCTGGAGCTGATCCATGGGCTTGAATATCCTGAAAAACGTCCCGAACGTGAACTTCATCGGCGCTCGCAAGGTCGCCTTCATCATCTCGGCCGCGCTCATCCTGCTCGGCGTCGGGTCGCTTATGCTCAAGGGCGGCCCCTCCTACGGCATCGATTTTGCCGGGGGCATCAACGTGCAGCTCAAGTTCCAGGAAGAGATCGATCTCTCCAAACTGCGCGACGCCCTAGGAACCATCGGCCAGGAAGGCATGACCGTCCAACGCTTCGGCATGCAAGGCGATAACGAGTACCTGATGCGCCTGGTGCGGAGCGACATTGAAACCGACGAACTGCGGCAGGCCATAGACGCCGCGCTGCAGGAGGCCATGGCCGAGGCTGGCCACGAGATTCAGCGCGTAGAAATGGTCGGCCCCAAGGTGGGCGCGGACCTGCGCCAGAAAGCGCTGGAGGCCATGTTCTACGCCGTGCTGCTCATCGCCATCTACATTTCCGGCCGCTTCGAGCAGCGCTGGTGGGCCGCGGGCATCATGGCCGCCTCCCTGGCCGGCGCCATGTACCTGCTCGGCCTGATCGGCGTTGAAACAGGGTATCTTACCCTTGTCGCCCTCGCCGTGACCATGGGCCTGTGCTGGTATCTCAAGCTGAACTACGCCCTGGGGGCGGTCGTGGCACTTCTCCACGACGTCCTCATTACCGTGGGCGTATTCTCCTTGCTGGACAAGGAGTTCGACCTCACCATCGTGGCCGCGCTCCTGACCATCATCGGCTACTCGCTCAACGACACCATCATCGTCTTCGACCGCATCCGGGAGAACCTGCGCAACCGTATCTCCAAGGACTTCGGCGAAACCATCAACATCTCCATCAACCAGACCCTGTCGCGCACCATCCTCACCTCGGGCACCACGCTCATGGTGATTGTCGCGCTCTACATTCTGGGCGGCGGCGTGATCCACGACTTTGCCCTGGCCCTGCTCATCGGCATCGGCGTGGGTACGTACTCATCCATCTTCGTCGCCTCTCCCGTCCTGCTGGTGTTCCAGCCGCGCGAAGAGGATCCCAACGCTCCGGCCCCGGCCAACGCGTAGTCTGTCACCTTATCGAACGCATAAAGGCCGTCCGGTTATCCGGGCGGCCTTTTTTGATGTCCCCCCGGCGGTCGGAGGATCATTGCCCCCTGGAGTCCTGAAAAAGTCCTGGAGGCGAGGTTTCGGATGGAGTCCGAGGCATAGCCCTGGCGCGATTGACCAGACGAGAACGCCGTGTCATAGGCACGCGTATGGAAAAAAAACTGTCGAATGAACAGCCGCTCCGCGGCGACGACTATCGGGTGCCGGTGACGAAGCGGACCGCCTCGGTCTTCATCGGTCTGGCGGGGTTCGTGTGCTGGGTGGTATTCGCCGTGTTCGCGCTGTATGGCGTGTCCAGGCTGGTGGAAACGAATAGCTGGCTCGGTTTCCCGGGCCTGGTCTTCATCATGGTCGGCGGGGGCGTCACTTTCTTCGCCGTGACCAAATATGCGGACAAATGGCTGGCGAAACGGGGGAAGGAATCAGACTAGGAGCCGTTGCCCATGAATGCTGCCGCGAGCGCAGCACGGGCCCGGGGATCATTCCGTGATCGTATACTTCCTGGAGCATTTGGAGAGGCACAATCGGCGAGCCGCCCGGCACCCGCGCCGGCATTCCTTGGGCGTCGCGCTTTTTTTGCAGGCGTAGGCGCAAGAGCTGTAAATCTCCCTGCAATCCTTTTTGCACGATTCCTTGTCAGTCTCCATCCGCTCGGCTTCCTGCTTCTTCCGCAGCGCCTCGGCCTCGGCTTTGGCCTTTATCCGGGCCTCTTCCTTGGCCTTCTGCAGAGCTTCCTTCTTTCTTTCGAGAGCCCGCTGTTGGGCCTCCTCGCGTCTGCGTATCTCTTCCTGCCGATACTCTTCCGCGCCACGATGAATTCTGTTGTGCGCGCGGGCCCGCTGCTCCTCAAGCCTGCGTTGGCGCAGCAGCTTCGCCTCTTCGCTCTGCTCTTCGACAATGAGCTCCTTGTCCAGCGGTTTCAACGATTCCGTATTCACCCACCATGTTGCGTCCATGTCTGCGATCTCTACTTCTGAATAGAAAAAACCACGATGCAGCAGCGTTGCTTTGGTGTCCGACGCAATCTCCCGGCAGTCGCCGGACTCCAAGGCTTGTTCCCTGGCCAGGTTCCAGGACTCCAACTGGCCGTGGATTTTTTGGGACTGGCAGGCAAGGGCGCCTGGAGTGAGAGCGTATTCAGAACCTTCTTCAAAAGCCGAAGCCGGGACGGCCAAGAGCAGAAAAAACAACACGATAGCAAAAAAACGCATGCCGAACTCCCATTCGATACAATAGGACAATACGCCACAAGCTGTATGAGCCTAATGGGGACGGGAAAAAAGTGCAACTCGGAACAATTTATGCGTTTTTACAATGGGAAAATGAATGACGTGGTCATTCATCCACCCTGTGATGCGTGCCGATGGATTGCTTGTTGCGGTGGGCGGCCATGGTGATGATGTACGCGGTGTGGCAGCCATGGAACAGCGAGACGAGGTTCTTGGAGAGCGGCGTGCGCTTGTAGAAGTCGAGCAGATGCCGGTAGAGGTTGCGCATGTCGTCCGCGGCGCGGGCCAGCCGGGGCGTGGTGCGCGTAATGCCCACATAGTTCCACATGGTGTGGCGGATGGTGGACCAGTCCTGTGCCACCAGCGCGGGGTCTTCATTTCTAACGTCGCCCAGGTGGTTCCAGTCCGGGATGGCGTCCTTGAGCTTGCGGGGCACCACCTTGCGCGCGTTGAGCCTGCGGGCGATGTCCGCGCCGGCGGACTGGCCCCAGAGCAGCCCTTCCAGCAATGACGTGGAGGCCAGCCGGTTGGCCCCGTGCACGCCGGTGCAGGCCGTCTCGCCCACAGCGTAGAGCCTGTCCAGGGTGGTGTGGCCGTGGATGTCGCAGAGCACGCCGCCGATGAAGTAGTGGGCGGCCGGGACCACGGGAATGGGGTCCTTCTCGATGTCCACGCCG
>JBMCLC010000314.1:0-3399 GCA_048614715.1 Oceanidesulfovibrio sp. | reverse complement strand
CATGGAAAGCAACGACACTCCCGAGGGCCGCAAGACAAACCGGCGCGTCGACATCGTACTGGACCGCCGCAACACCCGCTGGATTTCGCTCCTGGAGAAATACGGCCGCGACCGCTCCGAAGACGGCAGCGTTTTCATTTACAAGGATTTCCGCTTCGACATCCGCAAGCCCGGCCAGGCCAACGCCACGGGGGGGGAGTAGATGGCCCGCAAGCGAAAGAAAGCTCCGGGCGGAGGCGGCGATCCCTCGTGGCTCATCACCTTCTCCGACCTCACAACCCTGCTGCTCACCTTTTTCGTGCTCATCTTGTCCATGTCGTCCATGGACAGGACCATCCTGACCAAGGTGAACGTTTTCACCCAGAGCCTTGGATTCATCTCGGAGCGCGCCTCGGGCCGCATACCCCAGCGCATCCAGCTCATTCTGGACCTGCTCGAGGAGCCGTTCAGCGTGGTGGATAAACCCAACCGGCTCAAGGACCTGCTCTTTCCGGATTATGCCTTGCCGCCGGACATCAACCGCTCCACGGTCTTCGAGAACATCCGCGTGCTCGAACGGCCGGAAGGAATCGCCCTGGTGTTGTCCGACAAGCTGCTCTTCGAACCGGCCAGCTCGGAGCTGACCCCGGAAGCGCGCGCTTTGCTCGAACCGTTGACCGAACTCATTTTATTCATGACTGCGGACGTCAACGTATCCGGCCACACGGACGGCGGCGCCGATCTGTGGAATCCGGTTGAACAGGAAGCTATCGACCCGTATGATCTCTCCATGGACCGCGCCACCTCCGTGCTTGCCTACTTTGTGCAAACCGGGGTGCCCCAGCGGCGGTTTTCCATATCCGGATACGGTCCGGACTGGCCCTACGAGGCCCCGCCAGGGAAGGACCCCCTGCCCAACCGCCGCGTGGAGATACTGCTCAAGACCAATCCCTACCTGGGCGGATACTGACGAATCGCACCATTGATCGCCAAGGAGACGACACGTGCCCGATGCCCTCGAAAACGGGGAAGCGACCCCGAAAAAAAAGAAATCGCCGCTCAAGTGGATATTGCTCATTGTGCTTCTGCTGGTGCTCGGCGGTGGAGGCTATTTCGCCTACACCAAGTTCTTCGCCGGCCCCAAGGAGCAGAACGCGACCACGGAAGCAGAGGATCAGCAGGCTGCGCAGGATGAACAGGCCGCCTCGGGCGATTCCCAGGTGGTATCCCTGGCGCCGTTCCTGGTGAACCTCGCGGACCCGCTGGGCCGGCGCTACCTCAAGCTCACACTGGACGTGGAGGTGGCCTCCGAACAAGCGGCCGAGGCCCTGAGCACCAACGAACCCAAGGTGCGCGATGCGCTCATCATGTTGCTTTCCAGCAAAACCTTTTCCGAGCTCTCCTCCATGGAAAGCAAGATCATCCTCAAGAAGGAGATCGTGGAGCGGTTGAATCTGGTGCTTGGCGGGTCCAAGGTGCAGCAGGTCTATTTCACTGAAATGGTCATACAATAACTCGAGGTGGTTATGGCTGACGACAATGATCAAGAAAAATTGGCAGCCGAGTGGGCAGCAGCACTTGCGGAACAGGACAGCGAGGACATCCCCGAGGATTTCGCCGCCGACCTCGGCGGGGAACAGCACGCCGAAAATGTAGCGCCCGAATCCTCCGGCGGCGTGGAAACGCCGGGAGCGGACATGAGTGACGACGAGGCGCTTGCCGACGAATGGGCCAAAGCTCTGGCCGAGGACGAAAGCACCGAGCTGTCCAAGAAAAAGGTGCAGCAGGAAACGCTGTCCAGCCAGGCTTCCACCGCCCGATTCAAAGATTTGACAGAGGAAGCCAAGAGCCCACGGACAGAATCGACCAAGCATGAGCTCGACTTCATCCTGGACATCCCACTTGACGTTTCCGCCGAGTTGGGACGGACCAGACTGCTCATCAACGAGCTGCTGCAGCTCGGCCAGGGATCCGTGGTGGAGCTCAACAAGCTCGCCGGCGAACCGCTGGAAATCTACGTGAACGGCAAGCTCGTGGCCCGCGGTGAGGCCGTGGTCATCAACGAGAAGTTCGGCGTGCGCCTCACGGACATCATCAGCCCCATTGAGCGGGTCAAGCAGCTTGGCTAGATCGCGCGCCTTGCCCAGCCTTGGTTCCGGCACTGGGACCGCGAAGCGCGCCATATGCTGTGCGGCGCTGCTCTGCGCGCTCGTGCTCGCCCTGGCCGCGACCTGGCCGCCGCCCGGCTACGCGCAGCACCAAAACGCCAACGCGACTCCGGCCGGCAATCTGACAGGTAACCTGACAGGCAACGCGACCGGCATGGACGCCAGCGCCCCCTTGGCCACGGACACGGCGGCGGGCCACAACTCCACGCCTGGCGCCGCCACATCCGGCGAGACCGAGAAGCCTTCGGCCTCGGCGGCCCCGCAATCCACGGCTCGGGGCGTAGAGACCCGCGGCGCCATGCCCGAACGAAATGCCGCGCCCGGGACCGCCGAAAAACCGGCGCCCGATGCCGCAGACGAGTTGTCCCCCATACCCGGCGGCAAAGTGGGCTGGTCCGGCTATTTCCAGGCCCTGGGCGCCATTTTCCTGATCATCGCCGTGCTCGCCGGCGGCTTTTTCCTGCTCAAACGCTTCGGCCCGCGGGCCGTGGGGGGCGGCGTCTTCGGCCGCGGTACCCTCCAACTCGAAGCGCAACTCCCACTGGGTCCTCGTAAATCCATTGCAGTGGTCCGGTTCTTGAATAAGCGACTGGTGTTGGGCGTCACCGACTCCAACATCACTTTGCTCACCGAGACGGAGACCAAACATGACGACGAGGTTCCCGAACATATATCCCCTGCACAAAGCGGCGGCTCGGCATTCTCCAAAATGCTGGCCAAGGCTCGTAATCCCCGCGCTTAGCCTGCTTTTCGCTCTGCTGCTGCCCGAGGCGGCCCGCGCCGCAGAGGACATCGTGATGCCGGATTTACGGCTGTCCCTGTCCGGTGGCGCAACAGAGCCCCAGAAAGTCGCGGTAACCCTTGAAATTCTTTTCCTGCTCACGGTGCTTTCCCTGGCGCCGGCGATCATGCTCACGGTTACTTCGTTCACCCGCATCATCATCGTCTTCCACTTCCTGCGCCAAGCCATAGGCACGCAGCAGCTTCCCCCCAACCAGATTCTCGCGAGCCTCGCCATTTTCATGACCATCGCCATCATGATGCCAGTTGGCACCAAGATCAACGACGAGGCGCTGCAACCCTACCTCAACGAGCAGATCGGCCTCAACGACGCGATCGACCGGGCGCAGGGTCCGTTGCGGGAGTTCCTGTTCAAGCACACACGGGAAAAGGACCTCTCCATCTTCTATACGATCACGGAGATGGAACGGCCCCAGACCAAGGAAGACGTTCCGACCATCATGCTCATAGC
>JBMCLC010000313.1:0-3424 GCA_048614715.1 Oceanidesulfovibrio sp. | reverse complement strand
CCCAGCGAGTCCAGGAGCACGGTCTTCTTGGCCTGGGCCATGCGCCGCACCAGTGGCTCGGGCGTATCGCCGAATACTATATCCAGCAGGTGGTGCACGAACGGCTCGCTGGTGTACTGGGCCTCCTCCTCCACCTGCTTGGAGATCTTGCGCGAACTGCCCAGCATCTTGGCGAGCGAGAGCCAGTACGTCACCACGCCCTCCATGGGCACAAGGACCAGATCGAAATCCTTGTTCGGGGAAGACGCCGTGGTTTGCTGCTTCTGCTCGTCCATGTCCCTTATGTTACGGGAGGTTGGCATGGTTGGCAAGCAAACCGCGCCGGCCGTGGCGGTTCTTCGTCGCCGCTATGTGCTATTCGATGCTGGGCGAATGGCTGTGCAGCCATATCTGCAGCACGAGCATGGTCCACAGCGCCTTGCGGTGGTCCGCCCTGCCCGAGTCATGCTCGTCCATCATCCTGCGCACCGCCCCGGGGTCGAACAGCCCTTGCCGGGCCAGCGCCGACTCGCTCATCAGCTCCTCCATCCAGGGCTTGAGGGAGGTCCTGAGCCACTGCGCCGTGGGTATGAGGAACCCGCGCTTGGGGCGGTTGATGATCTCGTCCGGAAGATGCGACGACACAGCGCGCTTGAGCAGCCACTTGCGCACGTTGCCGCGCAGCCGCAGCGACAGGGGCAGCCGGCAGGCGAACTCGGCGAGCTCCCGGTCCAGAAACGGCGCGCGAACCTCCAACGAATGCATCATCGAGGCGCGGTCCACCTTCATCAGAATATAGTCCGCCAGGTATTGCCTGGCGAAGACGTAGACAGCACGGCCCAGCTCGTCCCGTGAATGGTAGGACTCATACAGCCTGCGCGTGGGCTCGAACAGGGTCTCGGGATCGAGCTCCGGACGTTTGCCCGCGCTCCGGACCTCCTGCTGGGCTTCCGGCGACAGGGCGGTGAGCCAGCGTTGCACCCGCATCCAGGAAGGACTGTACAGACCTTCCAGGAACAGCCGGGCCGCAAACCGGTAGTTCACGTAATTGGCGGATGCGGGCAGGAACCAGGTGGCCCACTCCCCGGGAGCGCGAACTGCCTTGGGAACGCGGAGCAGCAGCCTGGCCATGCGCAGACCTACATAGTATTCGTACCCGGCGAACAACTCGTCCGGGCCGTCTCCGCTCAGGGCCACGGTAACGTGCTGGCGGGAGGATCGGGCCAACAGATACGTAGGCACCAGCGATGGATCGGCCAAAGGCTCGTCGGTGCGCGCTATGATCTCCGGCAGGCACTCGCCGCAGGCATTGGCCGAGAGTACGTATTCATGGTGGTCCGTGCCTATGAAATCCGCAACCAGCCGCGCATAGGAGGATTCGTCGTAGCTCGGCTCGTCAAAGGCGATGGAAAAGGATTGGATGCGGTCCACCAGCGGCGCCATGAACGTGGCCACACACGAGGAGTCCACCCCGCCGCTCAGAAACAGACCCAGGGGCACGTCGCTCACCAGCCGCCGTTTCACGGCCCGCCGCATCAGCTCGCGCATTTCCTCGCAGAGGCTGTCCACCGCCTTGGGGCCCCCATACCGCGGTCCTCCCTCCTCGTCCGGCAATGGCATCTCCCAGTACCGCCGCGGCAGGATCTCGCCATTGCTCCGGGAGTGCGGTTCGTAGACCAGAAAATGGCTCGGCGGCAGCTTGCACGCCTGGCTGTAGATGGTCTCCGGCGTGGGCACGTACTCGTAGGCCAGAAACCGGGCCAGGGTGGAAGTCTTCACGCTGAAGGACAACAGCGGATGCCTGGTCAGCGCGGAGAGTTCCGAGGCAAAGGCGAACACCCCGTTCTGCTGGGTGTAGTAGAACGGCTTCTTGCCGAACCGGTCGCGGGCCGCGAAGAGCCGTTGCTCCACTGTGTCCCAGATGGCGAAGGCGAACATGCCCTCGAGCCGGTCCAGACACGCCGTCCCCCAGGCGAGATACGCGCACAGCAGCACCTCGGTGTCCGAGTTCGTCTGGAAGGCGAAACCCTTGCCACGGAGCTTCTCGCGCAGTTCGATATAGTTGTATATTTCGCCGTTGAATACGGCGACGGCCCTGCCGGCATGGTCTTCCATGGGCTGGTCGCCTGTCTGCAGGTCGATGATGGACAGGCGGCGGTGGCCCAGGGCGACTTTCCCGCGCACCCAGGCCCCGGCGCCGTCCGGACCGCGGTGCGCCATGGAGTCGGTCATGGCCTGAAGCCATTCGCGCGACTCACCTTCGGATACACGTTGTGTTCCGCAGCCGAGAAAGCCTACGATGCCGCACACGAATGACCACACCTTGTCTCAAGGGGAAAGTTGTCACACCGAGAAGGGATCGCGCGAAAGAAAGGGGTCTCGGAACGCGATGCGCAGACAACCCCCCCATGGAAAGAACCCGCTCGTTTCAGCACCGCCTCCACATAGCTGAACCTCCGTGCTTCAGCAACCAGGAATCGATACGTGCGGGCCATTGAACGCTTGTGGCGATGACCATGCTTTGCTAGATATGCCATGTTGCCGGCCCGCCATGGGCACCATATCACCCCTTTTTGGCCCACAATGGATAACCAACCAAAAATACTCATTATCGACGACGAGTTGCCGTTACTGGAAAGCTTTTCGGCTTTCCTGGAAGATTCCGGCTTCGCAACTATCACGGCGTCGGACGGCGATGCCGGCATGGAGCTGTTCCTCCAGCAACGGCCCGACCTGGTGATGCTGGACATGCGCATGCCCGGCAAGCACGGGCTCGAAGTCATGGGCAAAATCCGGGAGCTTGCGCCGGACGTGCCCATCATCGTCGTTTCCGGCGCCGGCGTGCTGAACGACGTGGTCCAGGCGCTGCGCCAGGGCGCCCAGAATTTCTTCATCAAGCCGGTGCACGATCTTTCCCTTGTGGAGCACGGGGTGCGCAGGGCACTGGAACACGCAGCCCTCAAGAAAGAGCACGGGCGCTACCAGCAGCGGCTGGAGGAAGACATCGACGCCCGGACAGCCCAGCTGGTGGCCACGAACAAGAAGCTCCAGGAGGAAATCGGCCGCCGCGACGCCGCCGAGGCGGCCATGGCAGCCTCTTTGCGGGAAAAGGAGCTGCTGCTCAAGGAGGTTCATCACCGGGTCAAGAACAATCTCCAGGTCATCTCCAGCCTGCTCAATCTTCAGGCGGACGCGGCCACGGACGAGAGCATGCGCCAGGCGTTCATGGAGAGCAGGCAGCGGGTCGCGTCCATGGCGCTGGTGCATGAAAAACTCTACCAGGCCGAGGATTTCTCCCACGTGGACATGGGCGTGTTCGTGCGCGAGCTCATAGGCCAGCACACCTGCACCGCAGCCCAGTGCGGGTCCATCACGACGCGGATGGACGAGGAGCCGATCAGGTTGTCCATCAACCAGGCCATACCCTGCGGCCTCGTGCTCAACG
>JBMCLC010000312.1:0-3441 GCA_048614715.1 Oceanidesulfovibrio sp. | reverse complement strand
AAAAACGAGTTCTTCGAGCGCCCATGCATCCGTCAGTGTGGCCAGGGGATACCGTTGGGTGAGATACTCCGATAGTGATTCCACGGCGGCTATGGGCACGGCCACCGAGCCGCAACGCAAATCTCGCGCCGTGCGCAGGGCCACGGCGCCTGCCTCGCGCAGCCGTTGCGGTCCTGCGTCGGGCTGGGCTGCCGGGTCCTCGCGTTTGCCCAGGCCAATAACGATGACGCGGCGGATCATGGAGCCGGCAGGAGCGTGGATGATGGTTTTGTCCAGAAGCTTGCCGCGGCAATCGAGAAGTCCGGGATGCTCGGCAAGCCACGGCACGGCGGTGAGCGTGCGGGCCGTGAGTCCGGGGAGACGGGTGAACAATTCGGGTCCGAGGACCTCGTCGGCGTGCTCGTCTTCGGGTTGGAATGCGAACAGAATCAGGGCGTCGCTCTCCCAGCGGGAAGTGTCCAAGGGGGTCAGTTCTACGGGCATGTATCCTCCGGGTTTCGTGGGAAGTATCATACCTACGCCGCCGCCGGTTTTCCTGCAACCCCGGGCGGCCGGAGACCAGGAACCACTGTTTCGTGGCGTCGCCGTGAGCCTGGGTGCGCCTGCTTCGGCTACCTCGCCAGAAGCCTATCCGTGCGCGCCCTTTGGAACGACCAGTTGGGTGAGAGGCTCTAAAGCCGCGCGCAAAACGGCCGATATGTATGAAAGCTCTTCTGGAGAAACCATGCAGATCGACGGTGCGTCCACGCCACTTTTCCAGTCCCTCGCTAGCTATGGCGGGCGCGGATTTACGCTGTCCCATCGCGGTGAGACCGCCGGGACAAGCGATGCATTCGGCCTCGACATAACCCGCCGGCTGGAAGCCACGCAGACCCCAGGGAACGAAAGAACGGCCGCCGGGAGCGCGGAGGCTCCAGAGCAATCCACGGAAAAGCCCGAAGCATCCAGGTTGGGCAAGGCTATGGCCCGGGCAGTGGAGTATATCCGCGGCAAGTTTGGTGACGACGCCGCTACAGCGGCCATGGGCATTGTCTACAAGGGCGCGGGCGAGGCTCAGCTAACCGAGGAGAAGCTGGGCAAGGGGTTGCTCAATGTGGTCGGGATGGTGGACCGGAACTACGGCTTCGCCGCCGGGGACTCGGTCATGGCCCAATTCAACGGCGAGCTCAACGACGCCCTCAATAACTACTTCGACAACGGCTTCCAGGAAACCTTCTTCGCCGTCACGCCCCAGGTGAGTCAGAACATGGCGGATGTCATGTCCGCCTCCAAAGCCGGGGCCGGTCTCCAGGACTTCGACGTCTCTTCGCTCATCGACATGCTGCGCAGCAGTCTGGAAGAAGGCGGCGAACTCACGGACGAGACCGTGCAAACCCTGGAGCAGGCCGCCACGGACCCGACATCCCTCACGCCGGAGCGGCTGCGACGCCTCGCCGTGCAGACCATTCCCCTGGAAAACGGCGCGACAGCGCCCTCCGCCTATGACATGGCGGCCACCGTGCAGTATGCAGCCGCTCCGCATTCCGGCATGCTGCTCGACGCGATGGTTTAGATATTCCTGACCAGAAAGGCCTTCAGGGCCAGCGGATCAATGACCTCTAGGAGTCTGGGCACAAGCCTTGGATGACGAGGCAGAGCCGGATCAGCGAATCGTCTCCACCCGCTGCACCCGGCCGCCGCGGCCCACGACGTAGGCCTTGATTCCCCACACCATGCGGCGCGCGGTCCAGGTGCGCAGGTAACACCACGCCGAAAGCACGAGCGTGCCCCCGCCAGCCAGAAGCCAGCGCCCGGCTGGCGGGTGTTCCGGTATGAGGCTTCGAGTGCCCAGCAAAAGCGCGCCGCCGAAAGCGAGATATCCGGAGCCGGCGAGGCCGGCAGTGGCCGGGACGAATCCGGGGATGGAAGCAAGCACGAGCCCGACCGCGATACAGGGCGGCGCAGCCAGCAGCAGAAATCCGAGCGCCGCCGCAAGCCAGGTGGCCGGCATGCAGAAGCGCAGGTAGAGGATCTGCCGGGTGAGCCAGGCTATCCAGAATTCGAAAGTCGTGCCCTCGGACGGGGAGACGAGGCAGGCGCGGGAGGCGTTGGTCACCCGCCGGCCCAGCGAGTTGGCCAGCACAGTGAGGGAGACGTCGTCCACGATGTTCGAGCGCCACAAATCGTCCACGCCGTGTTCATGATAGTTGCTGCGCGACAAGGCCATGGCGCCGCCCCAGGCCTGGGAAAGCACGGGAATTCCCTGCATGAGGTGCAGGCCCAGCACGGCGAAGGCGTACATGAGCGTGACCGGTCCGGTGTCCTGTGGTGCAACGCGGTGGTAGCCGGTCACGACAAAGGCGTCTGCCTTGATGAGCGGCAGGACAAGCTCGCGGAGATGGCCTTGCGGTGCGAGGTGGGTGGAGTCGCTGAAGGCGAGGATGTCCGGGGGGTTGTCCAGGGCCTCCAGCAGGGCGATGCCGGCAATTTGGTTGTGCAGTTTCTGGGCGTTGGATACGGCCTCGCCGGCGATGACGTGGTGCACGTTTGCGCGTGACTCCGCATGCTCCCGGGCAATCCTCGTGGCCGGATCGTCCTCGTCGGCCGTCACCAGGACGACGCTGAGGCGCGGGTAGTCCTGGTCCAGCAGGGTGGCCACGGCCTGGCGCATGGTGGGCCTGTCCCCGTGCATGGGTATGACAAGACCCACGGACGGACAGCGGTCTTGCAGGCGGGCGAAAACTGGGTGCTCGGCCGGCCGGGGACCTTGGTTGGCCATGCGCACGTGGGAACGGCCGAGCAGGGCGATGGCGCCCAGCA
The DNA here is from genome assembly GCA_048614715.1 of Oceanidesulfovibrio sp. Lineage (GTDB taxonomy): Bacteria > Desulfobacterota > Desulfovibrionia > Desulfovibrionales > Desulfovibrionaceae > Oceanidesulfovibrio. The sequence continues at coordinate 642 of JBMCLC010000312.1, read as the reverse complement.
TCAACAGGGAGACGGCGAGTATGCAGACGAGTATGGTGGTCATGGACATCCTGCTGGAAAAAACGTCGCAACGAGTCGGACTTCTGGCGACTCGGTCGGCGGCAGAGGGACCGGACACCCGTGCAGATACAGTGAAACGCCGGCGCTGACAATTCGCGCCAACTCCGATACGCATGGAGTGCGCCTTCAGCGGCGCTCCGTGCAGACCATGAGAACTGCTTCGGCCCGCAATTTGCTATCTCAAGCTGAGACTGTACACTGGAACGCGGGCGCAAAATATGACACGACCATTCACCTTTCCCCTTCAACGGGTGCTCGACTATCGCGGCCAGCTCGAGGAGCAGGCAAAGATGGCCCTGGGCAAGGCGCAGCAAGCCTATACCAGGCAGGTCGAACGCACGCAGGAGATTCGCGATTCCATCGAACGACACGAAGCCGCGCTCTATGAAAACGATCCGAGCCCGCAGGACATGTGGCTCTGGCGCAACTACAAGGCACGGCTCATGCAAGAACTCAAGGAAGCCGAACGCAGGATGCTGGAGCTCGCCCAAGAGGTGAACCGCTGCCGGCGCGAGGCCGTGTACCGGTCCAAGGATCGGAAACTCCTGGAAAAACTCAAGACCAAGCAGAAGATACGCCATG
>JBMCLC010000311.1:0-3443 GCA_048614715.1 Oceanidesulfovibrio sp. | reverse complement strand
GCTCGCCCACGCCTCACTGGAATCAGCCCACTTCCTCATCCTGGTGCCGCAGTCCATATACATGAGCCTGCCGAACCGGGTGCACCGGTCCATCAGCGGGGTCATGGACCTCAACCTCCTGGTGACCGGCGGGGCCACCGCGCTGATACTCGCCGCCGTTTTCGCTCTGGCGTATTTCGGGGTGCGCCGCTACACGCGCCCCCTGCTCCACATCGCAGACGCCGCCCGCCGTCTCGGGGAAGGCGATTTCTCCGTCCGACTCGATATGCGGCTCAAGGACGAGCGCGACCAACTCGTACGTGCCCTCAACGACATGGGCCCCAGGATGGAGGACCACCTGCGCCTGCGCCACGCCCTGGCCGTGGCCGAGGAAGTGCAGCGGAACCTCCTGCCAAACACTGCGCCGTTGCTCGAAAGCTTCGATATCCAGGGGGCGTCCATCTATTGCGACGAGACCGGCGGCGACTACTACGACTACATCCCCTTTGTGCAAGACGGGCGCACCGCTACGGCCGTCGTCGTCGGCGATGTTTCGGGCCATGGGGTTTCCTCGGCGCTGCTCATGGCCACGGCCCGCGCCCTGCTGCGGTGCCTTTGCGCCGTCCCCGGCCAGGGGCTGACCCCGGCCCTGCGCGTGGGCCTGGTGAACCGCCTGCTGTGCTCGGATGTGGCGGGCACCGGCCGATTCATGACCCTGTTCCTACTGGAACTCGACGAGGCGGACAGCCTGGTGCGCTGGGTGCGCGCCGGTCACGATCCAGCCCTGCTCTACGACCCCGATGCCGACGAATTCACCCTCCTGGAAGGGGACGGCGTGGCCATGGGCGTTCTCCCGGACTACGAATACACAACGTACGGGACCGAACTGGACGCGTCCGGACTCGTCCTCGCCCTGGGCACGGACGGCATATGGGAGGCGCGCGACGCCTCCGGAGCTATGTACGGCAAGCACCGCTTCCGGGAAGTCATCCGCGCCCATGCCCGCAAAGACGCCGCCGAGATTTTCGACGCCGTCATCCGTTCACTCCACGAGTTCATGGACGGCGCATCCTTCGAAGACGACGTCACCCTCGTCATCGTCAAACGCCGGTAGCACTCTGGTGAAAGAACGAACCCCCTTCCGCGCCGGGGAGCCATGTTCCGCGAACCCAGGGGGGGCAAAGGAAGGATTGCTCTTTTGGAGCCGGAGGCGAAATCCTGTCAGATGTTCATGCGACGGACGGCGAGCTGCCGTGGGGCATGGCCCGCACCGAGAAGCGCCAGAACCGGCGGACGGCGCCGTCTTCCGGCATGCACTCCACGCGCAGCACGTCCGGTTGGGCGTCCTGGTCCCTGGAATCGGCTCCGGAGCGCTGGAGTATGGCCTCGGCGAGGCGGGGCAGGACCTCCATTCGCAGCACGCTGTCCACGCCGCGGGCGCCGCTGCCGCTGGATTCGGCCAGGCGGGCCACTGCGTGCACCACATCCGGCGAGAAATCGAGAAGCATACTCTTGCCCTCCTCGGCCTGGATGGCGAGGCGGGTGAGCTTGAGTGAGACTATTTCCTCGAGCGCTTCGAGGGAGAGCGGCCGGAATGGCACGACGGATGTCCGGGCGAGGAGCCCGGGCGGGAAAAAATCGGCAAGCTGAGGCCGGATGCGTTCCAGAAGCTCGCGGAGAATTTCGTCGTCCGCCTGTCCCGGGGTACCGTTCTCCGCGCTCTCGGAGGAGCCCTCCTCGCGTGCCGGCCCGGAAACCGTGGTGGTCAGAAAAAACAGGGAGTGCCGGCAATCCACGGCGCGACCCTCGGCATCGCTCACCACGCCCGTGTCGAAAATCTGGTGGAAGAGGCTGAGCACTTCGGGATGGGCTTTCTCCGCCTCGTCGAGCAGCACCACGGAGTACGGCCGCCGGCGCAGCGCGTCCGTAAGCACTCCGCCTTCGCCGAACCCCACGTAGCCGGGCGGCGAACCGATAAGCCGCGAAATGGAGTGGCTCTCCTGGTATTCGCTCATGGACAGCGCGAGCAGGGAGGCCTCCTCGCCGAAGAGGAGGTCGGAAACTGCGCGCGCCGTCTCGGTCTTACCCACGCCGGACGGGCCGGCCAGGAGGAACACGCCGAGGGGGGCGTCCGGTTCCTTGAGGCCGGACTTGGATGCGCGGATGGCGCGGGTGAGTATTTCCAGGGCCGTGTCCTGGCCGCGGATGCGTTCGCGCAGCGCGAATTTGAGCCCCAGGACCGAGGCGGCCTCGTCGCGCCGGACCTTGCCCAGGGGGATGCCCGTCCACTGGGAAACAACGCGGGCCACGGTATCCGGGTCCACTTCGTGGCGGATGAGAGGCGTCTCGCCCTGTACGCGCTTGAGTTCCGCCAGACATTCGGCCAGCTCGGCCCGCACGCCCTCCGGATCGATGTCCCGCAGCAGACCCGGCGTCCTCATCACCCGGGCCACGACCTCGCGCAGGGTGAAGAGCCGGTCGACCAGGATCTTTTCTCTGCGCCAGCGGTCGCGCAGGGTTCGCGCATCCTGTTTCATGGCGTCGAGCCGCTCCCAGGCGGAGCGCAGGGACTCCTCGTCCACGGGCAGGCCGCCCTGACGGTCGCGCATGAGCCCTTCTATCTCCCGGCGCAGGTCCTCGATGTCCCGCTCCTTGCGGTCCAGGGCGTCGGGCCGGCCGGTGAGGCTGAGCTGCACCCTGGCCGCGGCTGTATCCAACAGGTCCACGGCCTTGTCCGGCAGGAACCTGCCGGTGATGTACCTCGCGGCGAGCTGGGCCGCGGCGTCCACGGCGTCCTCGCGTATGAACACGCCATGATCCTCCTCGTAGCGGGACTTGAGGCCGCGGAGGATCTGCGCCGTGGTGCGCACCGAGGGCTCGTCCAGCACCACGGGCTGGAAGCGTCGCGACAGCGCGGCGTCGCGCTCGAAATAGCGTTTGTACTCCCGCCACGTGGTGGCGGCTATGGTGCGGACCTCGCCGCGGGCGAGCACGGGCTTGAGAAGATTGGCGGCGTCGCTGCCGCCGGGACGTCCGCCGGCGCCAATGAGGGTGTGGGCCTCGTCGATGAACAGGATGATTGGGTTGGGCGATGACTGGATGTCCGCGAGCACGCGCTGGAGCCTGTCCTCGAACTCTCCCTTGAGGCCGGCGCCGGCTTCCAGCAGCCCCACGTCCAGCGCCACCAGGGAGACGTTCCAGAGCATGGAGGGCAGGCGTCGTTCTGCCGGGGGCAGAGCTTCGTCCTCGGCCATTCGCAGGGCCAGGCCCTCCACCACGGCGGTCTTGCCCACGCCCGCATCGCCCACGAGGATGGGGTTGTTTTTGCGCCGGCGGGCGAGAATGTCGATGAGCCGACGCAGCTCCTCCTCGCGGCCGAAAACCGGGTCCACAGCGCCCTCGTGGGCCTTATCGGAAAGATTGACGGTGAACCGCCGCAGATACTCGCCGGATGTGCGGACCTC
>JBMCLC010000310.1:0-3454 GCA_048614715.1 Oceanidesulfovibrio sp. | reverse complement strand
GCATCACTCTTTCCAAACGGAGGTTTTCCCATGGACTACAAAACGCTGCGCTCCAATGCGCGAGAACGTCTTAAGGGATGCTGCCGTGTCTGCGCCGTGTGCGACGGCCGCGTGTGCGCCGGCGAAGTTCCGGGCATGGGAGGCGCCGGCACCGGTGGTTCGTTCAAGGCCAACTCCCGCGCGCTCGAGGCCGTTCGGCTGGCCATGCGCACACTGCATGGCGTGAAAGAGGTGAGCACGCACATCGACTGCTTTGGACTCGACCTCGCCTCCCCGGTGCAGGTCGCGCCCATGACCGGAGTAAGCTACAACATGGGCGGCGGCATGACAGAAGAGGAGTTCGCCAGAAGCGTGGTGGATGGAGCCACGAGCGCGGGCACCCTGGCCTGGACCGGAGACGGCGCCGATCCCACCATGTTCGACAGTGGCCTGGACGCCATTTCCGCCGAAGGCTGCACCGGCGTGCCAATCATCAAGCCGCGCGCCCAGGACGAGATCATCGCCCGCATCCGACGCGCCGAGGACGCCGGCGCCGTGGCCGTGGGCGTGGACGTGGACGGCGCGGGCCTCGTGACCATGGCCCAGTTCGGCCAGCCAGTGGGGCCCAAGAGCGCCGAGGAGATCGAGGAACTCGTGTCCGCCACATCCCTGCCCTTCATCCTCAAAGGGATCATGACGGTGGAAGAGGCCGAAATCGCGGCCCGGACCGGTTGCGCCGCCATCGTGGTCTCCAACCATGGCGGCCGCGTGCTGGACCACACCCCGGGCGTGGCCGAGGTGCTGCCCCAGGTGGCCGAGGCCGTGGCCGGCAAGCTCGCCATCTTTGCAGACGGCGCCGTACGCTCCGGCTCGGACGCGCTCAAGCTGCTCGCCCTGGGCGCGGACGCCGTGCTCGTGGGCAGGCCCGTCATAACCGGCGTCTTCGGCGGCGGCGCCGAGGGCGTATCCCTCGTACTGGAAAAGATGCGCGCCGAGATGGTCCAGGCCATGCTGCTCACCGGGGTTGCCACGCCGGCCGATGCGACCCATATGATTCTTGCATGAACAACCGTTCCGGCGTGCGCTTGTGCGCCGGACCATCATACCCGAACGGACACGACATTGCCTATCCGCATTCTCCTGACGGCCGTATTTGCCTGCATCGGTCTGTGTGCCGCGCCGCCTGCCTGGTGCGTAGAGGTTACCGCGCCTACCAAGCATTCTGTTCTGCTCCTCAACTCCTACCACAACGGCTATAGCTGGTCGGACAACATCCTGAACGGCGTGCGGGAAGCTCTCCGCGACGAGCAGGTCTATGTGGATCTGCACATCGAGTACCTCGATGGTAAGCGCGCCGCCACACCGCTGGTCCACGAACGGTACCGCGAGTTGCTTCGCGCCAAGTACGCCGATCAGAACTTCGAAGTTGTTGTGGCTACGGACAACCTCGCGCTGCGACTAGCCTTTGCCTGGCGCCAAGAGCTTTTCCCCGGGGTGCCTATTGTCTTTGCAGGCGTGAACGACCTGGAGTCCAAAGCCATTATGGGCGAGAACGCAACGGGCGTGCTCGAAAACGTGGACATAGCCGAAACGCTGCGCCTCGCAAAACGGTTCCATCCCTGGGCCAAGCGGGTCGTGGTTGTGGGCGATACGTCCATAACCGGTCTGGCTATCCGCAACCAGGTAATGAACGCTGCCAAGGAACTGAAGGACATCCTTTCCTTCGAGTACGTCACTACGGCCACACTCGAGCCCATTCTGCAGGGCATCAAGAACCTGCCGGAAGATGCAATTCTGTACCTCATCCCATCATATTATAAGGTTGAGGGCACGCTGTACGATGCTGGCGAGGTTTCAGAGATCGTAAGTCAGTCCACGGAACGACCCGTTTACTCCAACTGGGAATTCCTCCTGGGGCACGGCAGTGTTGGCGGCAGGCTCATATCAGGACGCAGGCAGGGCTACGAGGCCGGTAAGTATACGGCCGAGCTGCTTCGGGGGACCCCCATATCCTCGCTGCCGGTGATCGAAAAGACCAACAACCAATACATCTTCAGCTATCCCAGGCTGGTGGAGTTCAACATCCCGCAGGAGTTGCTGCCGCCTGATTCCAGCATTGTCGGCGTGCCCAAGGCGTTCTACGAGGTCAGCAAGGACCTCCTCTGGTCGCTGCTCGTCTCCTTCGTCCTGCTCTCCTTCGCCCTGGTGCTGCTCGCCATCAACATCCTGCGCCGACGACGGATTGAGCACAAAATCATCAACCAGTTGTCTTTCCAGGAAATCCTCATGGACTCCATTCCCCAGCTCATCTGCTGGAAAGACAAGAACGGGCGGTACCTCGGGGCGAACCGCTCATTCACCGAGTTTTTCGGCATCGAGGACCCGGACTACGTGATAGGCAAGACCGACTACCACATCATGAATGAAGGCCGGTTCACGGAATGGGTTGCGGCCCTGGACCGCGAGGTGCTGCTTTCGGAAAAGCCGCGGCTGCGCGTGCGCATAAGCCTGACCGGCCCCGGCGGCGAGACCGTCTGGCTGGAGATGAACAAGGTGCCGCTGTACGACGCCCAGAACAAGGTGGTGGGAACTCTCTCCACAGCGGAGAACATGACCCGCGAGATCAACCTGGAGAGGCAGTTGCTCCAGTCGCAGAAAATGGAGGCCATCGGAGCTTTGGCTGGAGGAATCGCCCACGATTTCAACAACATCCTCACCTCCATAATGAACTCCACCGAGCTGGCGCAGATGGATGTGGACCCGGAGAGCGACACCGGCAAAGACCTGGAGCGCGTGCTCCGTTCGGCGAGCCGCGGCAAACGGCTGGTGCAGCAGATCATGGCCTTCAGCCGGCCCTCGCAGGAAGGTTTCCAGCCCACGGACCTGGCCGAGCACATGCGCGACACCGTGAACCTGCTCCAACCTTCCCTGCCGCGCAACATCACGGTGAACGCCTCGGTCACGGCCGATCCGGTCTGTGTCCTGGTGGACCCCACGCAGATCTACCAGGTTCTCATGAATCTCTGCACAAACGCCTTCCAGGCCATGCGCGACACTGGCGGCGTGCTGAACGTGCGCCTGGAGGACGTCTACCTGGACCCGGACCACGCCCGCGAGCTGGACATGAACCCCGGCGGCGCGTTGCGTCTGGTGGTCTCGGATACCGGACCCGGCATCGATCCCGAGATCATGGACAAGGTCTTCGACCCCTTCTTCACCACCAAGGGCAAGAAGGAAGGCACCGGCCTGGGGCTGTCCGTGGTGCTCGGCATAGTGAAAAACCACGGCGGCGCCGTGCGGGTGAAGAGCCGTCCGGGCGAAGGGGCCACCTTCGAGATATATCTGCCGGCGCGGCATGCCCAGACCGAGACGTGCGACACCGACGGCATCCGCCCCATGCTCAGCCACGCCAGGATCCTTTTTGTGGAGGACGACCCGGACCAGCTCATCACCACACCGCGGATTCTGGATTCCC
>JBMCLC010000309.1:0-3468 GCA_048614715.1 Oceanidesulfovibrio sp. | reverse complement strand
GCTCGCGGAGCCGCAGCATCACGCCGTCCACCATGGCCTTGGCGCTGTCGTCCCTATGGTCGCGGAGGGTTTCCTCCAGCCGCTGTTCGCCGAATAGTTCAAGATCGGCGTTCATGGCCTCGGTAACGCCGTCCGTGTAGAGAAGGATCGCCTCGCCCGGCTCCAGGGTGGTGGCGAGAGGCTTGTAGGTGATCGAATCCATGGCTCCGGCCATGGGTCCGCTGATCCCGTGGGACTCCCGGATTTCCCGACCGATGATGATGGGCGGATTGTGGCCGCCGCTGGCGTAGTCGAATCGTCCGGTCTCAAGGTCCAGGACGCCGATGATGAGGGTCACGAACATGATGTTCGGATTGTCCTCGCTGAGCAGGTCGTTGACCAGGCCCAGCATTTTGGCGGGGTCGCGATGTCGCTCGGCCGCGACCTTCACCAGGGTCTTGGTGATGGCCATGAACAGGGCGGCGGGCACGCCCTTGTCCGAAACGTCGCCGACCACGAGGCAGAGCCGGTTGTCGTCCAGGAAGAAGAAGTCATAGAGGTCGCCCCCCACCTCCTTGGCCGAGACCAGCACGGCGTGGAGATCGAGTTCGCTGCGCTCCGGGAAGGGCGGGAAAATCTTGGGCAGCAGGCCGAGCTGGATGTCCCGCGCGATGGAAAGCTCGCTCTCTATGCGATTCTTGGTGGCGGTCACGTCCATGAGGTTGGTGATGTTCTCGCGCAGGGACCGCTCCATGAACACGAAGGATGAGGCAAGGCGGCCGACTTCGTCGCGGTGTTTGGCCGGGAGATGCTCGATGGGCGAAGCACCGTCTGCCGGCTGGGAGAAATCCTGGCGCGGCAGGGTGATGGCATGCTCTGACAAAAGCTGGAGCGGCCGGGCGAGATGGCGGGAGAAAGCCAGGGCCACCAGAAGGCTGACCACGAAGACGCCGAGCACGGAGACTGAGATGTGGGCGAGGAGCTGGCGCGCAGGCGCTTCGATCTCGTCCACGGGCGCCACGGCCGCCATGTACCAGTCCAGCGGCTTGAAATAGGCCACGTCGGCCTGCAGCGTGAGGGAGGGGGCGCCGTTCTGGCCGCGCACGGCGAACGAATACGGGCCCTTGACCTCTGTTTCCGAGGCCCAGGCCATGAAATCATCGAGCACGTGGTTGCCGGTATCGACGTTCACCACCTGGTCGATGCTGTGGGCGCCGCCCTCCAGCAACCGGCGAATCCTGTCGGGCGCGGCGATGATCTGCTGGGAGCCGTCGAACAGGAAGACAAAGCCGGTCATGGCGAACTCGACCTGAGGGATGTTCTGGTCGAGCACCTCGATGATCTGCTGGAGCTGCCTTTCCAGGGCGCGTTCCACGTCGTCTATGTCCACGCTGACGGCCACGATCCAGTCCCACTCGGGAATATGGGTGAACAACCCGAATCGCTTGGTCGGCGCTTCGCTGTGGAGGTGTTTCCAGTTGTAGGTGGCGTATGCTTCGCCGAACTCCATGGCCTCGTCCCGCGCGGCCTTCAGCACGCTGCGGCCCTCTATGTCGAGATAGGCGGTGGGCGACGAGCCGGTGAGCTCATCCTCCGGGTAGGCGAGCACGGTGTAGCTGTCGTCGTATACGAAGAAGTATTTGGCGTTCCTCGCGGGCAGGGTGCGTATCCAGGCCAGGGCTTCTTCCTGGGCGCGTTCCCTGGACAGGGCGCCGCTTATGGCCATGGCGACGAAGCGGTCCAGCCCGGTATTGAAGGTCGCGGTGAGGTCCACGAGGTAGCGCTTGATCTCCCGGGTCTTGCCCACCTTGTCCTGCAGCAGGTTCTTGTACCTGCCGGCCACGTTGAGCTCCATGAGCTTGAGCACGTTGGCGATGGAGCGTTCCTCGGCCTCGTACATGGCACGGCCGACGTCGCGGTTGGTGATGAAGAGCACCGATCCGGCTATGAGCGCGAGGATGAAAAAGACGAGCAGGAAGATCTTGGAGTGGAGCGATCGGAGCATGCGGTCTCTCGGTTTGTGGCCAAGGTGCGCGGCAGGTTGTACCGTGTACTGCAATAGGTGGTCCCGAAGAAAAAGGCAAGACATGGAAGATGCTGGGACTTTACAGTACGCACAGGCCGCAGTAGTGAGAAATGTGTATGTAACTGCCGATGGCGCGGCACGCATTGATCGGCGCATCCTGTGCGGAAAGGGGCAATCTGCATGCGATACACGGCTGCAAGCCACGTGGGCGAGGTCCGCGCGGTGAACGAAGACCGATACCTCGTGCGGGAGCTGGACGAGGGACGTGCGCTCCTGCTGGCCGTTTCCGACGGCATGGGCGGGGAAGCCGCCGGCGATCTCGCCGCAGAAACCGTGGTGGACTACATGGAAGACGTGGAGGCGTGGCGGTTGGGCGATCCCGACATGCTCGCCGGCCACGTGCGGGAGGTCAACGAGCTCATCCACAAGCTCGTGCAGGACAATCCGGACCTCGCCGGCATGGGAGCCACCCTGACCGCGGCGCACGTCTCCAACACCCACGCCGCCTGGGTCCACGTGGGCGATTCGCGGCTCTACCTCCTGCGCGCCGGCGAATTGAGCCGCATCACGCGGGACCAGCGCTTCATCCAGGAGTTCATCGACACCGGCGAGATCACCGAGGAACAGGCCAGACACCATCCGCTACGCAGCATGCTCGACCAGAGCGTGGGCTCGCCCGAGGTCGAACCGGCGACGGGCGCGTTCGACCTCCTGGCCGGGGACGTGTTGCTCATCTGCAGCGATGGCCTGCACGACATGGTTTCGGAACAGGAAATCGCAAAGCGGCTCGCCGCACTCCAGACCGATTCCCCAGACCTGGAAGGTTGCGCCCACGGGCTCGTGGAAGCGGCGCGCAATGCCGGCGGCCAGGACAATATCACCCTCGTGCTCGCGATTGTCTGAGCGCCACCGGCCCCTGGGCAAAAAGCGCCGCGCCCGCCGAAATCCGGGAGCACGGCGCGGGAACTAGGTGTTCAGGAACTCGAGCAGGTCCCCGTTCAACCGGTTCTTGTGTGTTTCTGTCAAGCCGTGCGGAGCGCCCGGGTATACGATCAGGTTCGCATTCGGGACGAGTTTCGCGGATTTCTCGCCAGCCGCGGCGATAGGCACTATCTGGTCGTCATCGCCGTGCACGATCAGCGTGGGCACATCGAACTTCCTGAGATCTTCCGTGAAGTCGGTTTCCGAGAAGGCCTTGATGCAGTCGTACGTGTTCTTGTGGCCTGCCATCATGCCCTGGAGCCAGAACCAGTCGATCAATCCCTGCGAAGCAGTGGCGGCGTCCCTGTTGAAACCGAAGAACGGACCGCTGGCGAGGTCCTTGTAAAGCTGGGCGCGATTGGCGTGTGAGGACTCGCGGAGCCCGTCAAACACGTCCATGGGCGTGCCCTCCGGATTCTTTTCGGTCTTGAGCATGAGAGGCGGCACGGATGAAATCAGGCCTGCCTTGGCCAGGCGGTCCG
>JBMCLC010000308.1:0-3468 GCA_048614715.1 Oceanidesulfovibrio sp. | reverse complement strand
ACCTACGAAGTCCCGGGCGACCACGAGCTCTATTCCAACCTCAACGGCCTGGTGCACGTGCTGGGACCCAGCTCGCGGACCCATCTGTCGACCATCGATCCCGAGCAGATGTCCATCCATACCAAATCCCAACGGGCGCTGCGCCTCATCCTCAACCGGCGCGAGGAGCTCGGGGAGTTCGGCTCCACTCTGGGCCTCTACCCCACAGAAGGGCTGGCCAAACTGGCCGGCTGCCCCCTGGACGAATACACCGAGCAGGTCAAAAAGGCGTGCAGGCTTACCGACGGTACGCCCGTGACTCAATGGAAACTCTTCCAGAAAGACGCCAAAGAGATAGTCAACTGGCTGAACGGGTTGGACATCCAGGCCGTGCGCGTGCAGTCCGAGCGCGCCGACCTGCTCATGTCCCTGGGCAAACGGCGCACCTGGGTGGCCCTCACCGGCCGCAACATTCCGAGCTTCGAGTTCTATACCTCCCCGGACTGGCGCACCGCAGAAGGGGTCTACTACGCCGACCAGCCAACCTTCGCCGCCGGCGCGCGGGTCCAGGGCATCCGCCTCGAATTCCGCATGGGTGAAGCCCTGACAATCTCCGCCGAACACGGCCAGGCCAACGCCTTCGCCCAGCTTACGCTGGACCAGGGCTCGAACAAGATCGGCGAGTTCGCCCTGGTGGACAAGCGGTTCTCGCCCATCGGGCGCTTCATGGCCAACACCCTGTACGATGAAAACTACGGCGGCGAGCACGGCAGCTGTCACGTGGCCCTCGGCCAGTCCTACTCCAACGCCTATGCCGGCAATCCGGCCAGCCTGGACTCGGACCGAAAGCGCATACTGGGCTTCAATACATCGGCCCTGCACTGGGACCTCGTGAACACCGAGGACAAGCGCGTTATCGCCACCCTCCCCGGCGGCGAAAAACGCATCCTCTACGAAAACGGCCAGTTCACGCTGTAGAAATTGTGACAGGAAGCATCGGGGGGCTCTGTCCCGCCAGGAGGTTTCAATTCCCCTGGACTCCAGAAAAAGGGTCAGGGAGCAATGCTCTCTGGTGGGAGCCTGAGGGCAAAGCCCTCAGGAACACTGCTCTATTTCTTCTGGCAGTGCGGACAAAAGACTGTGGTGCGGCCAGCCACTGTGGTTTTGACGAGGGGCGAGCCGCAGGCAAGGCACGGCTGCCCGGCGCGGCCGTAAACGCGGAAGCAGTTCTGGAACGAGCCGGCGTTGCCGCGGCCGTCCACGTAGTCGCGTATGGATGAGCCGCAGCCCGCGATAGCCTCGCGCAGCACCTCCTGAACCGCCGTTTGCAGCCGCTCCATCCGCTGTGCGCTTATGGATGAGGCCGGGGTGTCCGGCCGGATGCCCGCGCGGAACAGGGCTTCGTCCACGTAGATGTTGCCGAGCCCTGCGATGACGCTCTGATCGAGAAGCACCGCCTTGATGCGTCCCTGTTTGTCCTGGAGCCGCTTCGCGAAATCGGCGGCGCTCATCTCCAGCGGTTCGGGACCGAGCCGCGCGTAAAAGGGCCAGCGCGCCAGTTCGGCCGGGGTCTGCACGCGGCAGGATCCGAACTTGCGCACATCCCTGTAATGCAGGGGAAACGTGCGGCCGTCCGCGCCCGTGAGGGTGAATACGAGATGGGTGTGCGCATCGGGCGCGTCGTCCGGCTGGGGCACGTAGAGGCGGCCTGTCATGCGCAGGTGGCAGACGAAGAAATAGTCGCCTTCGAGCAGGAGTAGGAGCAACTTCCCGCGGCGGCCCACCTTGATGATGGCGCGGCCGCGCAACTTCTCGACAAACTCCTCGGTCGGCTGCTCCAGGGCGCATTCGTGGCGGACGGCCACGTCGTGGAACACGGCGCCTTCCAGGTCGCCGGCCAGGGTCCGGGCAATGGTTTCCACTTCCGGCAGCTCGGGCATCAGCGCTGGTCCTCTGCCTGCTCCGGTTCGCCCGGGCCGTCCTTGGCGACGTTCCGATCCGCGGGAGAATTCTCCTCCGATGCGGGTTCCTGGTCCGTCCCGGGGGCCGGGGCGCCCATCATCCGCGTACCGGGCGGTAGCGGGCAATAGAAGTACACGTCGGCCATGGTTTCAGGCGGCGTCTGCTCCGCCGGGTCCGTGCGCCAGGGCGCCACGAGAACCACCGTGGCCTCAGGGTCCAGATGCGCCAGCCGCAGCCCGACGCCCCAGCCGAAATCCACGTGGCCGGAACCGGCCAGCACCACCACGGGCGAACCTTCGCGTTCGCGGACACGCACGGCATTCTCCGCCATCACCGTATCCCACAACGATTGCACGGTGATGAACCGCTCGAACATGGCCTCGGAATCCGGAGGATTGTCGCCGTCTTGTGCCGGCGTGTCCGCTTCGGCCATCTGCTTCTCCGGCTCAGCCTCTTCCGGGCGAACGTCTTCATCCTTTGTCGTTGCGGGCGTTGCGGCAATCGGCTTCCTGGTCTTATCCGACGTACCGTTGCGAGTGGCCGGGCCATCCAACGTGCCGTTCTGTTCTGAGCGGGCCTGCATCATGGCCGCGTGGGCCTCGAACACCTCGCGCAGCTCCTCGCGCTGGGGCTCGCCGGCCGGAATGATGGTCTCCGGCAGGTACTTCCGATGCTCGGGGGCCAGCCCTTCGGCGCCGCCGCGGCCAAAGGCGCGTGCAGCGCCCTGCGGCAGGTTCGCGGCATACAAGGGCAAACGGTGGCGGGCAGCTTCGGCGAACACCGGCCCATAGGCGAGGAATTCGTGGCCCCAGCTGCGATCCCAGTCCAGCACCACGGACAGATCATGCGCGCCGAGCTCGCCGCGGTTGAAGAGGTCCAGCCCGGGTTGTCTGTCCACTCCCACCATCTCCAGCGCCACGGCCGGGCCGGACGGCCGGGATGTGGCCAGCCAGCGCAGTATGTCGGCCTGTGCCTCGTGATCGCAACGGCTCGTGTGCCCTTCGCCGATGAGGATGTAATCGGCGTCCTGGACACGCTCCAGAAATTCGGCCCGTTCCAGGGGGCGGGCGCTCTGCTCCGCAACCACAAAGAAGTCGCCTTGCTCTATCGTCTTCGCGGCCATGGACCTATCCCCTGCGTGCTCCGGTCCCAGCGTCGCGCATGAGCCCAGAAACAGCGCCGCCAGGACCATACACAAAAGCCCGGCGCGGGACCGGGCTTTCGATATGCTTCCCATTACTGGCGCACAATTATTGTGCCCTGCTACAGTCTCGGGCTTGCCTGGTCCGGATATGTCTCCGGCAGTCAGGGAAACGATGTTTCTCTGGGCCCCTGATCCGGGTCCAGGGAGCAATGCTCCCTGGCGGGAGCCCGAGGGCAAAACCCTCGGGCCAATACCAGGATGAGTCATAATAATGTAGCGGCGGTTAATCCCATTTCCGCTTGTCTTCGATAGGTCTGATTTGCGGCGGCAGGGTGCCCGGCGCGAGCACCTGGAGTTCGGGCCGCAGTTTGATCTTCTCGCGG
>JBMCLC010000307.1:0-3468 GCA_048614715.1 Oceanidesulfovibrio sp. | reverse complement strand
TCGGCCACCGTGCCGCTGAAGAGTTCCACGTCCTGGGGAAGATACCCGATGTACGAGCCGAGCTTTTCCTGATCCCAGGCGTATATGTCCGCGCCGTCCAGGCGGACCTTGCCGCCGGTGGCGGGCCAGATGCCCACAAGCAGGCGGCACAGGGTGGATTTACCCGCGGCGCTGGGGCCGATGATACCCACGCTGTCTCCGGCCTCGAGGCCGAAGTTGACGTTATACAGCATCACCTTGCCGTCACGCTGGAAGCTCGCGGCCTCGCAGTTGATTCTGCCGGTGGGCTTGGGCAGGTCCATCGGCTTGGGCAGGTCGGGCATGGCGAACTGCATGTTCAGCCGGCTGTAGGAACTCCAGGCGTCCACGGACTGCCGGAAGGTGCCCATGGCCTGTTCCACGGGTCCCAGCGCCTTGCCCATGATGATGGAGGCGGTGATCATGACGCCCGGCGTGGACTGCCCCTCCAGGGTCAGGTATGCGCCCACGCCGTAGATGGCGACCTGCAGGAAGAGGCGCAGGCCCTTGGTGGTGGAATGGAGGATGCCGGCGCGGTGGCTGGCCTCGGTCTGCAGGTTCATGACCATGTTGTTTAACTTGCTCCACCGCGCAGAGACGTTGTCCATCATGCCCATGCTGCGGACTGCCTCGGCGTTGCGCAGGCTCATGCTCACGAGTTCGCCGGACTGGTTGGCCACGAGGTTGGCTTTCTCCAGATGGAGGCGGGAAAGCCTGTCCGTGAGGAAGCCGAGGATGAAGATCAAAATGCCGCCGCCAACGGCCACGTATCCGAGCCAGGGGTGGAGCAGATAGATGATGGCCAGGCTGATGGGCGTCCAGGGAAGATCGAACAGAAAGAAGATCGATTGGCCGGACAGGTAGTTCCGCAGCGTGTTCACGTCCTTGAGGTTCGCCGGGGCGCCTCCCTGGGTGCGCAGGGCGCTGGATTTGATCATCTGCGTGAACACGTCCTTGCTCAGGGTTCGGTCCAGCTCTATGCCCAGGCGCACCAGCAGACGGGACCGCGCGATATCCAGAAGCACCATCACCACGAGCGCCGCGGAGGCCATCACCGTGATCGTCACCAGGGTGGGCAGGCTGTAGCTGGAGAGAACGCGATCGTAGATGAGCAGCATGTACACCGCGAACGTGAGCTGCAGCATGGAGCAGAAAAAGCTGAACAGCCCGGCAAAAATAAAATAATTCTTCCACTTGAGCAGAAATCTACGCATGTCTCACAATCTCTTCAGCTGAAATGGTTTCAGCCTTTTTTCGCTTCGCGGCGCACGGCCACAAGGAACGGCAATTCGGCATGACGGTGCGTGGCTCCGTTGACCGTGGTCTCCAGGGCGACCCAGTGCAGCCCCTCCGAGTTCAAAGCGATCTGTCCAATCCGAATGTATATCTTCTGAAACGGAGACGGCGTCTCCGCGATTTTGTTTTCGAGAAGCCCTTCCATGCGTCCGTCGGGCCGTATGAGCAGGGTGCGCATGGTGTACGAGGTCGAAGCTCCCGGCGCGGCCACCCGCCACAGCGCGCCCAGCTTGATGTCCGCGAGGACATTGGGAAGCGAGGAAACGAACACGCTCTCGATGATGTTCACGAAGCTGAACGCCTGCGTGATCTGGTCGATGAGTATGTCCCGGCACAAGGCGGCGGTGACGAGCTGGAGGTTCGCCATGGTCACTCGCTGCTGAACATCTTGATGTCCGAGCTCCCGATGAAGTCGTGGAGCTTCTGGTTGACGCTGACCCTCATGACCTTCTTCGACATGACAAAGAGATTGTAGACATTGCCGGACGTGGCGCTCACCCTGCCGTCGCCTGTCGCGCCCGCCTGTGCGCTGAGCAGGTGGACCAGATAGGTGTTCAGGGAGACGCCTTCTGTCTCGGCCAGCCGGGACAGGCTCGCGTGCAGGGTCTTTGGCATGCGCAGACGGATCTGGCCGCTGTAGCCCACCTCCTTGTCGAGCTCGTTTTTCAGGGCCACGAGCTTGGTGATGGTGTCCCCGATGTCCGATGCGTAAAATCTGTAAACCTGTCCGTCCCGAACGCCCTGGACCTGGACCATCTCCGAGCCTTCCTGGGCGGGCTCAAAATCGTCCCTGGGGATCAGCTCCGGGAAGGGATAGGTGATGTTTTGCTCCGACATGGATGGAAGTGGTACCGTATGTGGTACCATTTGCCAAGAAAAAAATATGGCGCAATAACAGGAAGATGGGCGTGGCTGCTCCGGCACGGCGCCTAACGCGAGGCCATGGACGGGCATCGTCGTGCACAGGGCGGAAAGCTCCGGCGCGTTGCGGAATGGTTCACCGGCCGCTTTGACGAAGTTCTGGAATGCGGCTACTACGCGATCATGATAACCCTCCTCTACTGCCCCCAGATGGAGCCGCTGGCCAGACGCATCGCCGAGGCCGACTCGCGGTTCAACCTCGGCACGGTGCAATGGAAGGCCTTTGCCGACGGCTACCCCGATCTGTGGGTCGAGAACATGGAGTGTATGCGCAACAGCGATGTCGCCATGCTCGCCTCGTTCGATTCGCCCGCGGACATTTTTCCACAGTTGTCGCTCATCTATGAGGCGCCCAGGTACGGCCTTCGCTCATTCAAGGTCGTGCTGCCATATTTTCCCACGGGCACCATGGAGCGGGTGGACCGGGACGGACGCATAGCCACCGCCGCCACTCTGGCCCGCATGCTCTCCGTTGTGCCCATGACCATCTCGGGCGCGTCCCAGATCCTTATTTACGACATCCATGCGTTGCAGGAGCGGTTCTACTTCAGCGACCAGGTCATCCCCAGACTGGAGACGGCCCTGCCCCTGGTGAAGCGGGAAATCGCGAGGCTGGACGATCCCATCGTGGTCTTTCCGGACGACGGCGCATCCAAACGGTTCGGCAGGATATTCGATGAGTTCGACCAGGCGGTGTGCATGAAGAAACGGGAAGACGGCGCACGGACGATTTTTCTGCGCGAGGGCGACCCCGCAGGCCGGCACGCCGTGATCATAGACGATCTGGTGCAATCGGGCTCCACGCTGATCGCCGCCAAGGACATGCTCACACGAAGCGGCGCGGAGCGGGTGAGCGCGTACGTCACCCACGGGGTGTTCCCGAACCAGTCCTGGCGGCGCTTTCTCGACGCGGGGTTCGAGACCTTCTGGCTGACCGACTCCTGCCCGCGAGCCATCCGGGAGATCGAAGGCACGCCTCCGTTTCAGGTGCTCAGCCTGGCCGACTCCATCCGCACGATCCTGATCGCGGACATGTAGAACCGGCAGGCTTGATAGAGGCGGGAACCGATGCCCCCGGCTGCGGGGCGCAATAAGCCTTACGAGAACTCAGTTTTGCTGCTCTTGGTCCTCATCCAGCCACAGACAGGAGTTGGCGTAGAGTTCGAAAATCTTCATCCCCTCGATCCATCTGTTCTTGTCCTCATTGTTCCACATGTGCGCGCCGAGTTGCCC
>JBMCLC010000306.1:0-3473 GCA_048614715.1 Oceanidesulfovibrio sp. | reverse complement strand
GCGATCTGGAGCATCATCTCGGCCCCGTACTCCGCAATGAACTGGGTGTCGTTCGTGGAGGAGGCGTGGCGCCAGACATTGTAGAACACGGCGATGGATATGTGACGCTGCCGTCTGGAGAGATCCGGCCCCCAGTCGTCGCTTTGGGGGTTGTAGTGCAGCTCCTGGGTTTCCTCGTAGCCGTCGTCGGCGGTCTGCCAGGGATACATGGCGCCTTCGTAGCCGTTCTGCCGGGCGTACTCCATGGCCGGGCCCAGGCGGTGGTAGCGGTACAGGAGCAGGGCCTCGGCTATCTTCGGGAAATGGAGATCGTAGAACGGCATGATGTAAATCTCATCCCAGAAGATGTGGCCGCGGTAGGACTCGCCGTGGAGGCCGCGTGCGGGCATGCCGGCGTCGATCATCTTGTTGTGGGGCGAGGCCGTGACCAGCAGATGGTAGGCGTGCATGCGCGCGACCTTCTGGGAGAAGCGGTCTCCGCGGATCTTGATGTCGCTCTTGTCCCAGAGGGCTTCCCACGCGCGCACGTGGGGTCCCAGGGCGTTGTGGAAAGAGTAGGCCTTGCTCATCCAGCGGGAGGCTTCGTCGCGCAGGGAAGAGACGCCCTCCATTATTTCGTGCAGGCTGGTGGCCAGGCCCACGAGTTTTTCCACGCGGTAGGTGCGGTTCTCCTTGGCCGGTATGACCATCTCCTCGCCGATGCGGGCCATGTCCGTGACAAGCTTCTTGTCCAGCTCCAGGCGGTCGCGTTCCTCGTAGACCTGGGTTTTGGCCTGCATCACGAGCTCGTACCTGGAATTGTTCGTGCGCACGTGCAGGAAGATGGATTCGCCGTCCTCTGCCGGCCCGGAGTTGACAAACTCGAGGTGGCGCGAGGAGAGCTGCCTGTAGCGGGCGACGTTGTCGTTGATGACGTTGCCGTCCAGGGAGGAGCGCACGGTGATGGACGCCGAATAGTTGATTGGCGTGATGTCGTAGTGCAGGCAGAGCAGGCCCGGCTCAGCCATGGAGACGATGCGTCCGGTGTGGATTCGGGTGATGCGGCCGAGGTTGTCCTTGCACACGATGGTGCGCTCCAAAAGGGCGCGCCGCATGTCCAGGTTCTGGTGGTAGCTCAATATCTCCAGGGACATGGGGCTGACGTACTCGCCACTGCCGATCTTGAACTCTATGAGCAGCCAGTTGGGGCAGTTGACTAAATCGTTGTTGTAGATCGTCCGGCCGTGGACCTCGCTGGGCAGCTTGTTGAAGAAACCGGCGATGTATGTGCCCGGATAAAAGTGGAATCCGGCTGATTCGCCCTCGAACGCACCGCGCACGCCCACCACGCCGTTGCCCACGGTGGTCAGGGCTTCGCGCAGCTTCTCGTCACCGGGGTCGAAACCTTCGTAGTGCAGGTTCCAGCCCTCTTCCTGCAAGCCGGTACGAAACCACTCGCGCACGTCGGACACGGTGATTTCGCCCAGGTCGCGCACCACTATATCCGCGCCGAATCGCTCCGTCCACGTCGCGGGCCACGCCCAGCACAAGGCCGAAGTTGCCGGCCTTGCCCGCCTGCACGCCGCTGATGGCGTCCTCCACCACCACGCACTGCGCGGGCATCAGGTCCAGATTATGCGCCGCGGTGACGAAGATGTCCGGATTGGGCTTGCCCTGGAGCTTGAGCTCGGCCGAAACCTCGCCGTCCACGCGGGTCTCGAACATGTCCATGAGGCCGGCCTGCTCCAGGATGAGGCGGCAGTTGCGGCTGGAGGACGCCACGCCCACGCGGATGCCCTCCTCCTTGAGCGCCTTGATGAACTTGACCGAGGTGTCGAAAACCTCGGGGCCCTGCTGCTGGATTATCTCCCGGAAGAAATCGTTCTTGCGATTGCCCAGACCACAGACTGTCTCCATGTCGCTCGGGTCGTCCGTATTGCCGAAGGGCAGGTCGATGCCCCGGGACTGCAAAAAGCTCTTCACGCCCTGGTAGCGCGGCTTGCCGTCCACGTATTTGAGGTAGTCGTCCTTGGGGTCGAACGGCAGGAACGGCTTGTCCTCTCGTTCCGTGTATCGACTGAGAAATTCATTGAACATTTTCTCCCACGACTTGGAATGGACCTTTGCGGTGCCGGTGATGACCCCGTCCAGGTCGAAGATGACTCCCTTGCAGACTTCAGCGGTCATAAGCGCCCTTCCTCTCTTCGACTATCATGAAATGCAACATCGTACGCCTTTTTTGCGTCTTAGGCGAGGCGGCCGAGCATGGCCACAAGCATGTCGGGCTGCGGCACCACCACGCTGCGTGGGCAGGTCTCGCGCACTCTGGCCGCAAGCTCCGGGTTTTTGGTGACGAATACGCCGTATGTCTCGTCCGGATTCATCCGCATGGCGGCCTCGAGCATGGGCAGGTCCGAAGGTGTGTCCCCGCAGACGAGGTGCGGACCCGTCTCCATCTGGATTCCCAATGTTTCATCGAGGTAGCGGACCGAATCACCCTTGTCAAAATCCTTGAGCACCCCGTCCTCGGCCTCGAAAGTCAGGATGACTTCCACGTCCAGCCCGGTGTCCTCGATGCGCAGATGCGCATTGGCCGGATCCACGAAGCAGACGAGCTCCTCGATCTCACGAAGGAGCCCCAGGGATTCGGCGTCGGTAACCGAACGCGAGATGTCCTGGCGCGCTATGGTGCTCTGCCCGAACTTGAACTGCAGGCCCGAGCCGATAAGCGCGAACTTGCTCTTGCCAGGCTGCTGAAGCAGTGAGGATAACTTCTCGTTGAAGGCGGACAGCACGGCCTGTTTCTCCTCCTCGATATGGTAGGCGTGGCGCTTTCCGTCCAGCCCCAGGTACTCCCGGCCCTTGGAGGCGGCCAGGATCATGGTGCCGGTGGGCATTACGCTCACGTCCACCACGCCGGGCGAGGCCAGCGGCGCCGAAGTGAGCAGGATGGGGAAATCGCAGGCGTTCAGCGCGAAACGAGCGAGGAACACCGCGTTATACAACGGCTGGATCGAGGAGCGGTAACGGCCGCAGTAGTTGTTCACCGTGCCGTCGCGGTCCGTGATGAATGCGCGGAACCGCTTGCCTCGAAGTAGTTCCACGCCCTCGCAGACGTGCTTTTCGAAATCGGGATGGATGGTAGCGAGGAACTCCACGAACCTCGACTCGTTGTGGTCTATGAACTGGAGGTCCTTGAGCAGCTCTGTCTTCTCGTAAACCAGGTCCACGGACACTGCCGTGCCGTCCAGGGCCAGTACCTGGCGCATACCCGTTGCGTCCGCGCCGTCCTTGGGCAATGCGATGAGCATGTCCAGCGCGTTCTTCAGGTCCTGGCGGCCTTTCTCCATGCCGGACCGGCCGGCGAATATGTCCTCGGCCATGGCTTTCTTGACCTCGCGGGTCCTGGCCATGAGATCATAGAATTCGAGCAGGGTGTAGATGGTATCGGTCTCGATCGGTAGGCGTTCCATATTGCTTCCTGTATTTTCCGT
>JBMCLC010000305.1:0-3473 GCA_048614715.1 Oceanidesulfovibrio sp. | reverse complement strand
AGAGACACGCGAGTCCGCCGGCCAGATAGCTCCAGGGCCCCCCGCCCCGTGCGGGCTCGCGGTCTTCGTAGAACAGGCCCCGGCGGCGCAGCAACACCCCCGCCAGATAGAAGGCGTACCCTACGGGCGCCTGGTGTATGAACCAATAATTCCAGCGGAAAATCTTGTCGAACTGGAGGAACTGGAAATGCAGGTTGAGATAGTATCCCAAGAGATAGAAACATGCCGCGGCAATGGCGATCCGCACGTCCGTGCGCAGATGCCGGCCGGCCAAGTAGTGCAGCGCCTCCACCGAGACCAGGCTGGCCAGAAACCACATGGGAATGTTGTAGACCGGCATGCCCAGCAGCGTGCGCGCCATGCCCGCCAGATAGCCCTGAACCGAGGTGAGGTCCGAGAGGGCGAAGGTGCCGGGCACGAACATGCTGGCGACCATGAACACGAGGCTGAAGAAGAAATAGGGGATGAGCCGCGACGCCGCGAGCCGCTTGAAAAAAGCGCCGGCTCCCAGCTCGAGCTTTTCCGACTTGGCCACATACCCTGCCACCAGAAAGAAGAACGGCATATGGAACGAATAAATGAACTTGTATTGCTGGGCCGCCGTGGCGTTGCCGAGATACATCACCTGTTCGATGGCGTGGCCGTAATAGACCAGAACCATGCCGAACAGGCGGGCTATGTCCAGAGCTGTGATGCGCCGATCCCCGAGCGGTGGTGGATAATCAATGATGGTGGACATTCAGCACAAGTATGCCGATGCGATAGGCGGGTCAAGCAGGCGGGTCGGCCTGGCGTCATGCATCCTGGTCCATCCAGCCCTTCAGCGCCGTCATGGAGTCTTCGATCTCCTCGCGCAGACCGGAAAGCACCGCCTCCACTCCTTCGGGGTGGGGGTGCCTGAGCAATTGCTCAAACGACAGACACATGTCCGCCACGTGTTGCAGTCCCACTGTTCTGAAACCGCTCGCCATATAGTGCGCATGGTCAGCGGCTGCATTGTATTCCCCGCTGTCCAGGTGCACTCGCAGTTTATCGAGCTGTTGCGGCGTGTCCTCTTCGAGCAGTGCGACGAGAACGCGCAGGTTGCCCTTCAGCTCGCCGAAATGTTCCTCCAGATACGCTGTGTCCAGAATCTCCTGCCCGCTGCGCCGTGCCTGTGTCGCTTCGTGGCGCAAACCCTTTCCTGAATTTGCTGAATCGTCGGAGCCGGCGTCGGACGGAAATCGGAGAAACCTCCCGTCCGGCAGCGCATTGAGCGCCGAAAACAGTTGGCGGACGGTGAAGGGCTTGGTCAAGTAGCCGTCCAGCCCGACATGCATGAAGGTCTCGCGCTCTTCCGGCATGGCGTAGGCGGTGAGCGCTATAATGGGAATGTCGGCATAGTCCCGGCCGGAGTCGCGAATCCGCTTCGTGGTCTGGATACCGTCCAGCAGGGGCATGTTGATGTCCATGAGCACGGCGTCGTAGGGTTCTTCGGCGTTTTCGAGCGCCTCCAGGACCTTTTCGCCGTCCTCCGCCAGCGTGTAGCGGCACCCGGCCTCGCTGAGCATTTCACGAAGCAGGAACTGGTTGATGGGGTTGTCCTCGGCCGCGAGTATGCGCAGGTTTTCGCACCCGCGCACCTGCCGGCACTCCAGGGTCGGCTCCCCGGACACCGGAACGACATGGGCGGGCAAAACCACGATGAAGCAGGAGCCCGCACCTTGTTCGCTTTCGAAGAATATATCGCCGCCCATGAGCTCGACGAGCTGCCGTGAGATGGCGAGCCCCAGGCCGGTGCCGCCGTGGATTTTCTGGTAGGAGCTATCGAGTTGGGTGAACTCCTTGAACAATTCGTGACGGCGGTTTTCCGGAATGCCGACGCCGGTGTCGTGCACTTCTATCCGCAGCTCGCCGTGCTCCGCCCCGCGCTGGCTTCTCGCGGCAATGCGGATTCCGCCCCGCTCGGTGAACTTGACGGCGTTGGACACCAGGTTGCGCAGCACCTGATGGAGCTTGGCTTCATCGAGCAGGATGCATTCGGGAAGGTCCGGGTCCAGGCTGACCTCCCACTCCAGCCCCTTGTCCAGCGCCATGGGCTCGAAAAGCGCCACGCCCTGGCGGAGGGACTCGTGCACGCGTACCGGGGCCGGCTTGAGCTCCATGCGCCCGGCTTCGATCTTGGAGAGGTCGAGGATGTCGTCGATGATGATCTTGAGCGCCTCCCCCGCCCGCTTCATATACCGCGCGTATGTAATGTTCTTTTCGATCTTCAGGCTGTCCAGCAGCAGATCCGTCATGCCCAGCAGACCGGTCAGCGGGGTGCGTATCTCGTGGCTCATGTTGGCCAGGAACTCGGACTTGGCCTTGTTGGCCCGGTCGGCCGCCTGCATGGCCCTGGACAGGTCCTCCTCCATGCGCTTGCGCTCGGTCACATCCGCAAGGATCTGCACGGCACCGATGATTTCGCCATCCAGCATTATGGGCGCGGCCTGGGAGAGCACGTGGACAGGCTCATCGCTGCCGCGCGGAAAGATCAGAAACTCCTCCTCCGTAACCACCTCGCCCTGCAAGGCCCGGTAGCCCACCAATTGCTCCACGGCGTACGGGGTGTGATCGGTTTTCAGGATTCGGAACGCCCTGACGCGCTCCTCCGCCTGCATGGCCTCGATGTCCTTGAGCGTATAGCCCAGCAGCGTTTCTGCGGATTTATTGAGGTAGCTGATGGTGTGGTCGTTGGCGTAAAACACCGTTCCGATGGGCGCGCTCTGCAATGCGGCCTGGAGTTCCACGGCGCGGCGTTCGCTTTCGCGCCGCACTTCGTTCGCTTCATGCACGGTATGGATGAGCTGGTCTTCCAGCTCCCTGCGCCAGGTCACGTCGCGGCTCACCCCCACCAGCGCCACGGCGGTTCCGCTTTCGTCGAGAATGGCTTTGCGGCTGTCGCTGAACCAGCGGTACTCGCCGCTTTTCACCTTCCAGCGGTACTCCACGGGCACGCCGGGATCATCTCCATGGATGACCTGGTTCAGATAGGTCTCCACCCAGGCACGGTCTTCCGTATGCAATCTGTCGAACACCTCATCCGCCGGGGTATTCAGCAGCTCTTCCAGCGAATATCCGGTCAGTTCGGCCTGGGCCGGGCTCATGAAGGTGTAGCGCTGGGTTCTCAGGTCGAGCATGTGGATGCCGTCGCGCGAGTTTTCCAGCACCATCCGGAATCGCTCCTCGCTTTTCCGGAGCGCTTCCTCGATCTGCTTGCGTTGCGTTACGTCCTGGGCGGTGCCGAACACGCCGGCCAGCTCGCCGTCCTTGCCTAGATCGAGGGCGCCGAGCTCCCGCACCCAGCGCACTTCTCCCTCGCGTACGATGCGATGCTCCACATCGTACGACTGGCCCTGGAGCGCGGCTTGCCACCTGGCGTCCACTAAGGCGCGGTCATCCGGATGGACGCATTGCAAAAAAGTCTCGTAGGTGACCTCGGCGTCCAGCGG
>JBMCLC010000304.1:0-3482 GCA_048614715.1 Oceanidesulfovibrio sp. | reverse complement strand
AGCAAAACAAGCTTGCGGGGCGCCCCGAGGCGTTGGAGGCCCTGCGCCACGGACGCCACGGTGGACGTTCCCACGAGCGTGAGCAGCACGCAGAGCATGGCGTTGCCCTTGATGGCGATGCGCAGTCCGAGCAACACGCCGTCAAGGCTCACCACGTTCCATAAAGGCCACGGCCGGCCGGGGTAGGTCAGCGCCAGGGCGATCAGCATGAACGCGAAGAAGCCGTTGGCCGGGGCCAGCCGCCTTATGGCGTCGACAGCGCGGATGTGTCCCAGAGCGAGCAGCAGGAGTCCCAGAACCAAGCCCGCGATTGCGGCGTCCATGGTCCGTATTGTCGCCATGGCGCAGGACAAGACCACGGCCCCCGAGAGCTTGAATCGGATATCCACATGCTGCAAGGGCCCCGCGTCCGTGACAGGCGTGTCCCGGATCATGGGCGGGAGGCCTCGTTGCGTCGCCGCCGTGCTCCCACCAGGGCGGCCACGCCGAACAGGCCGAGGATGTAGCCGACGCCGCCGACGATGGAGCTAAGCTCCGGGCCCGTGTCGCGCATGCTCATGAGTTCGCGGCGCAAGGGCTTGATCTCCTCGCGCACGGCCTCGCCCACCAGGGCTCTGAGCGCGGCGGGATCGACGGCCGGAACCGATTCGGCCAGGGCTTCATCGTCGCTGGCGGATGGCGTGGCCGGCGCGGCGGCGAACTCCTCCGCCGGCACCACCGTTTCCGCCTGGTGGCCGGCGCCGGCGTTGCTGACCACGCGGAGGTCGTTGCCCCGCGCGATCACCTCGGCCGGTAGTTGCGCTTCATAGAAACCGGTATCGTCTGCAAATCCTGTGAGCACCTCCTCGCCGGTGGCAGCATCCGTCACGGTGACGCTCGCGCCGTTCCCCGCACTGCCGTCGCCGAAGGCTGTTTCCGTCGCGATCATGTCGCCTTCGGCCCAGGCGTTGAGCATTATCTTGTGCGCGCCGGCGTTCGTCGCCATGGCCGCGATCAAAAGCATGGTGAGAAGAACCGGTCTCAGCATGACGCCGCCTCCTTGCATCCAGGCAGTTGCAATCCGTTGCCCATTCCCAGAATGGATGGGTGTGTCCTGGCCAGATAGCCCACCGCAAACATGGTCACCAGGCCTTCGATGATCATGACGGGCAGGTGCGCGACCACGACGAGCTTGGCCGTGCCCATGAATCCTGCGTCCGTGAAGGCCACCGAGAGGGCGGCCATGAGCGCCGTGCCCAATACCGCGCCTGCGCCGCCGATGAATCCCGCCGCCGCGGCGCGTTTGCCTCCGGCCTGGATGTGCTTTTGCAGAAGCATCCTGCAGAGTATCGCCGGCACGGCCACGTTCATTGTGTTCACGCCCAGAACGATGATGCCGCCGAACTGGAACAGCAGCGACTGCAGCAGCAGGGCCACCAGGATGCAGGGGAAGGCGACCCATCCCAGAATCATGCCCAGCAGCCCGTTGAGCAGCAGGTGCACGCTACTGGGGCCGAGGGGAACGTGGATGAGGGAGCCGACAAAAAAAGCCGAGGACAGAGTTGCCGCGGCGATCAAGTGGTCGAAATCCAGACGCCTGAGGCCGAGCCAGGCGCCCGCCACCGAGACGCCACCGCCGGCGAGCAGTACGGGAGCGGACAAAACACCTTCGGAAATATGCATGGTTATGCTCCTTGCGTAACGAAATCCGGATGCGCGGCCCGGCAGGCCGACTCCAGATGGTGCCGGTCATGCACGTGCGGACGTCGAACCCAGCCGAGGCCATGCGGTTCTTCCAGGAACCCGGACCCTCGCCGGCGATGTCCACGCGTACATGGTGGCCGGGCGCGCTCATGAAGGGCAGCAGCCAGACCCGTTTCGCGCCCGACTCCCGGACCCGCTCGATAATGGCGTCGCAGCCGGGCTTGCCCATGAGCGTGCCCATGAAGAGCAAGGGATCGCTGCGTCGCACGAGAGACTCGAAATCCAGATAGCGGCGGTGGCCCTCATGGTATGTGCCGTGGCCCACGAGCACCACGGCGTCGTCCGGGCCGCGTTCCGCGGGCAGGTACCCGGCCAGAGCCTCGGCGGCGGTGTCGAGGTCGTGGGCCGCCATGAGCATCGGGCCGCCGACCTCGACCTCGGGGAACCCCTTGCGCGGATGGCGGAAGACCCGCGCCTGGTCCAGCGTCCAGTGGTATTCCACGCCGGGCACGGTATGCAGCGACTGCACCGCCAGGTGGGTCACCCCCTCGTCGTGCAGCTTGGAGAGGGCCACGGCCACGGAGTCGTTGGCAAATCCGCGCGCGGCGAGCTTCCGGCGGATCTTGTGGGCCGTGTACGCCCAGCGCACGGCCACGCCGGGGAAGCGTTCGCGGACTTCGCGATCCATGGCCTCGTACCCGGCGCGGGCGTCCGGAATGGCGACACCGAAGGCGGCGAGCAGGATGCCCGGTTTCGCGGGGCGCGGACGGCCGTGTCCATGGCCATGCCCGTGGTCATGATGGTGATCGTGGCCATGGGAATCGTCGTCATGATGGTCATGTCCATGATCATGCGAATGATCCGGACACGACCCGCCGTGGCCGCCGCAGTGGTGGCGGCACAGTGCGAGTCTTTTCAGCATGGATGCAGGCATGCGATACGTTTCTCCAGGTTATTGCATGTCCACGGCGTGGACCCAGATGACCGCGTCCTGGGAGCATTCCTTGCCCTGGAACGCGGTTCTCGGCCCCACGCCCAGGGCGGCGAAGCCCCACCAGCCGGCCTGGGGAATGCCGAAAGCGAACCGGCCGTCGTCGTCCGCCTTGATGGTCATGGTGACGTAGGCGTCCTGGGGGGCCGTGACGAGCGCCTCTTTCTGGAACGCGTTCCGGCCGGGAACCGGCGGATGGTTCATGTATTCCACTTCGATTTCCGCGTCGGGCACGGGCGCGCCCTCGCTGAGCACCACGCCGCGGAAGACGTTGCCGGTCCAGAGGGCGTAGGGCTTGTCCAGAGGGAGTATCTCTGCCGGCAGGCCGAGCTCTGCGTCCCAGTCCGTGGGCAGGCCGGCGTTGTTCACGATGACCTTGGTGATCTGCTGGATGTAGGCGTCCTCCTCGGCCTCCAGGTAGGGCGCGGGGGTCAGGACAAAGACGTAGTCGCCCATGCTGCGGGCCGTTACCGTGGCCTCATAGGCGGCGCCGGCTTTGGAAAGCCCCTGCCACTGGATGGGCGCGAGGGTCTCCAGCAGGTCGGTCCGTTCACCCTTGTGGACCATGTAGAACTCCTCTGGCGGTCCCATATCCATGGTGGGATCGCCAGAGAAAGGGTGCGTGAAAACGAGATCGAGATCCAGCTCGCCCCCTCGGGTGCGGGCGGCTTCCGGCGTGTAGATCATCTGGAAGTGAGCCTGGGACGCGCCGGCGACGCCAAGGATGAGGGCTGCGAGAACGAGTGATGCAATGGTGCGGGGCATGGCGCCTCCTCATGGATTCCCGTTGGTTGGACATGCACCGGGA
>JBMCLC010000303.1:0-3485 GCA_048614715.1 Oceanidesulfovibrio sp. | reverse complement strand
TCAAAGGAAATACCGGGAAAGGGGACGGCGCAACCTGCTCGTCTCCACGCCGGATCTACTGCACAAGCTCCCTGGCGCCAGGTGGCAGCCCAACCTTGTGCCCGTGCACGAGCCGCGCTACCTGCCTTTCCACGGCGCCAAGCCCGGCCCGCCGGACAGGCCGGTGACCATAGCCCACTCCCCCACCCGCAAGGACCTCAAGAACACGGACGACCTTCTCACGGCAGTGGAGGCGTTACAGAGCGAGGGGTTGCCCGTAACGATCGACATGCTCGACGCCCATCCGCACAAGGTCTGTCTGGAGCGCAAGCGCCGCGCACACGTCTGCTTCGACCACCTCCAGGGGTATTACGGCATGTCCAGCCTGGAGGCGCTGAGTCAGGGTCTGCCCGTGGTGGCGGGCATCAACGCCTGGAACGAGCGCTCCATCAAGGAGCGGTTCGGCGTTGACTCGCTGCCGTGGGTCGTGTCCGACCCGGTGAGCCTGCCCGGCGACCTGCGGGGCCTCGTCACCGACGCGGACCGCCGGAATCGGCTGGGCGAGGAGTCCAGACGGTTCATGGTCGAGCATTGGAACGACCGCGCAGTAGCTGGCCAGCTCGCGGCGTTCTATGCCGACCTCGAATCCTAGAGGCCGAGATATCCACGGTTCGCATCGCCCGGGTCCGATTCCCGCTCTTCCGGTCTCGCTCGGCCCTCATTCCGACAACACGCCGGCGTCTATCAGAGCCTGCCGTTTGGTCGCCACGTCATCGGCGAGCATGTCCGCCAATCTGGCGCGCATGGCCGTGAGTTCGTCCCTGGTGTAGAGCATCTGCAGCTTGTAGAGGTTGGCCATGGCGCCGGCTGTGGCCCGGGTGTCGGTGCGGCTCTCGCGGCCGCTGCGCTTGGCGTGGTCCACCTGCAGGGCGCCCTGGTACACGGGAAACAGACCGGCCGTGCACATCCGCATATCGTGCTCGATGTCGTCGTACTGCGTGGGGGAGAAGCGGATGTCGAACGGTCCGGACTCCTCCAGCCGCTCGCGCAGGAAGAGGTGGCAGCAGCCTGTCACGGAATGGCACGGCCTGCAGTAGTCGAACTGGCCGAAGTCAAGGTCCTGGTGCTGCAGGTTGGAGACCTTGAAGCGCCGTTGGTAGTCCAGGGATTCGGGTTCGGGCTGCGCGTCCCTGGGCGGCGGGTCCATCAGGTGATGGTCCACGCACTGGAGCACAGCGGGGTTGGAGGCCTCCACCACCTTGCACCCCCAGACGCCGGCCTGGGGATAACGCGCCGCGGCCGAGGCGAGAAGGCCCAGCCAGTCCGTGGGCACGCGGGCGTCGTCGTCCAGATAGGCAACATACCGGCAGGCCTGCACATCGTCCAGCTTCAGCAGCCAGTTGCGCGCGGCCGGCGCGCCCACGTTCACGGGCAGCCGCACCGTCTGGAAACGATAGGACCCCAGCGTGTCCTCCCAGCGTTTCAGCACATCGGCTGTCCGATCCGTGGAGGCGTTGTCCAGCACGCGGATGATCCATGAATCGGATGAGGCGTTTTTTGCAATGGCGTCGCTCTCGGCAAGGGCCGCCAGCGTGGCGTCCAGGTCGTCCGCCTTGTTGTGAGTGTACAGCAAAACGGCCACACCGCCGTCCAAGGTATTGGACACCCCAAGCTCGGTGAGCGCGGAGTCGTGGAGCCGGAGCAGCAGGTTCACCTGCCAGGGCCGCATGGACAGGGACCGGACCCACGCCGCGTGGGCCTCCGCCATCTTGCCGGCGCGGTGCAAGGCCTCGCCCAGACGCGCGAAGACCAGGGCCGTCTCCACCGTGTTCAGTGATTCGGCGTACGCCTCCATGGCCGTGTCGCAGTCGCCGGCCAGCAGGGCCATGTCGCCCTTCAGCTTGGCCATGGCCCAGGCCGGGCCCTTGTCCACGTTTCTGTCCACGACGTCGCGCACCCAGTCCCATTCGCCCCGGTAGGCGCCCAGTCCCACGGCTTCCTTGAGCCAGTGGAGCCCGTTCCGGTTCTCTGCCAGCCTCTCCGCGATGTACTTACGCACGGCGTCGAGATCGCCAGCCAGCTTGAGCCGGCTCAGGTAGCGGGTATCCGGCGGCTCACCGGCCGCCTCCGTGGATTCGCGCAACAGCCCCTTCACCCCGTCGCTTACCAGGGGCGAGTTCTGCACAACGTGGAAAATCTGCCCGGCCATTGCGCCGTCCAGAGGGTCGTGTTCGAAGGCGGCCAGCAAATAGTCCACGCCGAGCAGAACCACCTGCTCGTCCGTCGCCTCCAGCGCCTGCTGCGCAAGCCCCAGGAGTTGAAAACGACCGTCGGTGCCGGTCAGGATGGCGCGGCGCAATGGTTCAGGAAGCGTTTCGGGCCGGTTGAATGGTGATTGCATATGGGGTGAGTTCATGGATGGTGTCTCCTCGGTCTGAGCATGACAGCATGAAAGGTCGGACTGATCGCCCTTGGTATGAACTAGGTTGAATTTCTTTTCATACCGTGGGATATACAGCAAGCGTTGATTTCAACTCGATTATTCTTGGAAATATGTCATGGCAAAAGCGCCCCTGATTAATATATCCATTCCTGTTTTCAATCGTCCTGAATTGACTGTGCAAACCATACGCTCAGTAAAGAATACAACGAGTCTACCGCATATCGTAACTGTCGTTGACAACGGAAGCGATGAAGAAACCCAAAGTGCTTTATTGGAATTAAAAAAAGCAGGGTTTATTAATTATCTCTTTCGCCTTGAAAAGAACTACGGTGTTGCTTGTGCAGCTAATATCGGTTGGCGAATGGTTTCATGCCCCATCTACATGAAGCTTGACAATGACATCTTAATCAAGTCACATGAATGGTTGGAGATGCTGCTCCTACAATTCAAAAGGATCAACAAACCTGTCGTAATGGGAGCCGATTTAAACAACCAGCTCAATAATTCACGATATGTCAGAAAAAGAGAAGGTATCATAGGAAGAACGTTTGCACACGTTTCCGGCGGGGCAATACTCATTCCACGGGAGATAAGCGATATAGTAGGATATTGGTGCGAGGACTACGGTCTTTATGGATGTGAAGATGGGGACTATGGAGTGAGACTCAATGTGTTTGGGATCAAACAATACTATTTTGACCACACGTTGTTCATGGAACACCTTGGCCACGATGAAGAGACATACCACAAAAACTATGGATTGCGTAAGAAAAAAACTCAAAATATATTTAGGCCTTTCTGGGAAACCAATAAGTATTTATATTCGTATCGACACAGAGCACCTCATCCACCATTGCAGTACAAGATCACCGGATATGACGGGTATAATGTAACTCTTGGCAATAATACAGCATACAAACCCATGCTGGAAGCATTGATTGAATTTCATAATGTCAAAAGGTCCTTTCAAGAAGATTCTCGCGAATTCGTTCGCGCCTTGAATATTTTTATGTGGTTATTGCCTTGCTTCCGCAAATCCGGCATAATCTAGATAAAATCTAGA
>JBMCLC010000302.1:0-3488 GCA_048614715.1 Oceanidesulfovibrio sp. | reverse complement strand
TGGCGCGGCGGTCCATCTGGCGTGCGACGCATCCCTGGCCGGACTGGCCGGGATTCTTTACCCGGAAGCGCACATCCATCCCCTGCGAGCCCATGGCGGCAACATTCCGCCCCACGAGGTGCTTGCAGCAAACGCCTCGGCCTTCGAGAAGCTTGGAGCCATCGATCCGGACATCGTCTACAACCTGAACTTCTCCGGCCTGAACTTCGCCCTGGCCTCCCTGTTCGACGAGGAGGCGGTCCGCGGCTACTTCGTTCATGAAGGCCAGCGCCTCAAGGACCCCTGGACTCAGCTCGGCTTCCGGCTCTCCGGCCGTCGTCCCCAGTCGCCATGCAATCTCGTGGATCTATGGGCCCACTTTGCGGAAGACCCCCTGGCTCCGGAGGCGGTTTTTCCGATGGCCGAAGCTGCGGACAGGGAACCCGGAGGCCTCGGCGTGGTGCTCGCGGGTCGGCATTCGCGGCGGTCTCTGCCGGCTGAAGTGCTCGCGCCCATGGCCGCGGCCGCGCTGGAGGGCATAGCGTCGCAAAGCGAACCAGGCGGCGCATCCGGCGCGAAGAAAGCGTATCTGCTGGGAACCTCGGCCGAAAAACCCCTGGCCAGGGCGTTCCTGCGCGCCGCGTCGCCCAGGTTGGCGGAACGGGTGGAAGACTGCACCGGAACCATGGATCTAGTCGGCCTCGCCGAGTTCCTGCGCGGGCTGGACAGGGTGCTCACGCCGGATACGGGCACCATGCATCTGGCAGCGTCCCTGGGCACGCCGGTAATGGCGTGCTTTCTATCCTCCGCCTGGGCGTGGGAGACCGGCCCGTACGGCGCGGGTCATCTCGTGTGGCAGAGCGCGCCGCCGTGCGCGCCGTGTCTGGAGGCGCGGGCGTGTTCCAACGCCATGGAATGTCTGAAGCCGTTCACTGCTCCAAGATTACTGAAGAATGTCACGGCCGCCGCGGCTGGGCGGGGGGTTCGCGCCGAGGATCTGCCGGAATCGCTGCTTCTGCTCCGCGGCCGCCACGACGGTTTCGGCCAGACCTACGAGGTGCTGGCCGGCGATGATCCATACGCGGCGGAACGTTTCGCCCTGCGTAGGGAAATCGCCCGGATGCGCGGGGTGGACCTCGAACGTGACGCGGATGGGCCCCCGGCGCTGAACGAGCAATTGACCAGGCTTCTGTATCGCGAGCAGGACTGGATGCTGCCGCCCTGGCGGGACAGGGCCTAGCCTGATCGGAACGGAGCAGAGAGGAGAACAATGAACGCACCGGCAAATCCATTGCGCGTTCTGGCGGTCCAGCCGCTGTACGGCGGATCTCTCACCGTGGGGCGCTACGCCGTGGCCGCCCTGCGCGAGCTCGGCCATGTGGTTGAAGTCTTCGAGGGACCTGCATTCAACGGGAGTTTCAACGCCCTCAAGTCCATGCGCATCGCCTCGGACCGTCTCGATGCCCTCGAGAGTTCCTTTCTGCAAATCGTGTCCCAGGCCGTGCTCGCCCAGGTGGAGGCCTTCGAGCCGGACCTCGTGCTCGCGCCGGCGCAGGCCCCGCTGTCGCGCCAGGCCCTGAACCGCCTGCGGCGCGACGGTGTGCTCACGGCCATGTGGTTCGTGGAGGACCACAACCTCTTCACCTACTGGAAAGGGTTCGCCCCACATTACGACGTGTTCGCCGTGATTCAGAAGGAGCCGTTCCTGTCGCTGCTCGCCGAGATCGGTGTGGAGCACGCGCTGTACCTGCCGCTGGCCGGTCTGGAGTCCTTCCACCGGCCCCTGGAGCTGGACAGCGTGGAAAAGCGCAAGTACGGCGCAGACCTGTCTTTTCTGGGGGCGGGATACCCCAATCGACGAATCGCTTTCCGGCAGCTGCTGCACCACGACTTCAAGATATGGGGCAGCGACTGGGAGGGCGATCCGCTCCTGGCCACGCGGCTGCAGCGCTTTGGCGAGCGCATCGAGCCCGAGGAGGCCATCAAGATCTTCGCGGCGAGCAAAATCAACCTGAACCTGCACTCCAGCGTGAGGGCGGACCCGCCCGTGGGACATGGGGATTTCGTCAATCCGCGCACCTTCGAACTCGCCTGCTGCGGCGCGTTCCAGCTCGTGGACGAGCGATCCCTGCTCGGTGAATGCTTTGCCGGGGACGAGCTTGCGACCTTCACGAACATGGAGTCCCTGCTCGCGGCCGTGGACCATTACCTGGCCCGCCCCGAAGAGCGCAGCGTCATGGCGGACAAGGCGCGGCGCCGCGCCGTTCGCGACCATACCTACAAGGCCCGCATGCGAACGCTGCTCGCGTTCATTGAAGAGCGCTTCCCGGAACGGCTCGGCGCTAAGCGGGGCGAGGGCCTGGCGGCGTGGTCGCAATCCGTGCCGGAATCCATGCGCGGGGACGTGCTTGCGCTGCTGGAACGGCTCCAGCTCTCCAGGGACACGTCATTCAAGGACCTGGTCTGGCGGCTCCGCCAGCAGCAGGGCGCACTCTCCAGCGTGGAGACGGCCATACTCTTTCTGGATGAATGGCAGAAGCAGTACGGCGTACGGGATGGATTCTGAAACAAGGCGATGCTGGTGGCGGAGAATTTCGATGTGCGAATCTGAAACACGCATCACGCAGGCCGAAAGCGAAGCGGATATGGAGACGGTGCGCGAGCTGTTCACCAGCTATGCTGCAATGCTGGGATTCGCCCATTGTTTCCAGGACTTCGAACAGGAGTTGGCGTCTCTGCCCGGCGCATATGCGCCGCCGCGTGGACAGCTTCTTCTGGCGCGAACAGTCGAGACCGGCGCGGCAGTCGGATGTGTGGGCGTGCGTCCTGACGGTCTGGACCGATGCGAGATGAAACGGCTGTACGTCGCGCCCGAAGCGCGGGGCAGGGGGATTGGCCGCAGACTCGCCGTGGCGGCCATGGATGCGGCTCGGGACGCCGGCTACCGCTTCATGAGGCTGGAGACGGTTCGGGGAACCATGGCCACGGCCATCGCGCTCTATACGGATTTGGAGTTCGGAGAAATACCCGCTCCTCCCTCCACGTGTTGCGCCTCCGGCGATGATGTGGCGATTTTTCAGCGTGCTCTGAGACAATAAAAAAAATCCCCCGGCCGCGATGCTCAGGGGATTTTTTTAAATATCGGACTGGCCTACAGGGATTAGACGCCGCAGCCGCCGGAGCCGCAGGACGTGCTGCAGGAGCCGCCGCCCAGGGGCATGGCGGAATCCACGGTGAAGCCCATGTAGGAGATGTCGATGCTGATGGGTTTGGCCTTTTCGAGCAGGTCCTTTTCGACCACGAACTTGAATCCGTTCAGCTCGATCACTTCGTCGTTGTCGTTTGGCTCATCCAGAGCCAATGCCAGCCGGGGGCCAGCTCAGCCGCCGGGGGCGAGATACACGCGGATGGGGCTCTTCTCCTTGTCGGCGAAGTAGGCCTCCAGTTCCTTCATCGCGTTATCGGAAACGTTAACCATTGAGACCTCCGTGCAATTGTTTTCCTGGTCG
>JBMCLC010000301.1:0-3499 GCA_048614715.1 Oceanidesulfovibrio sp. | reverse complement strand
CCACCACTACACCCAGGCCCTGGAGGTTTACACCCGCCAGGCCTTCCCTGCCGATCACCGCCGCACGCAGCGCAATCTAGCAAACCTCTATTTTGGCGAGGGCCGGTGGGCCGAGGCCGTTGCCGCCTTCCAGGGCGCACTGGCAGCCGGCGACCTGCTCTACATGGCCGCCGCCACCCCGGAGGCCCGCCGCGCCGAACTGCGCGAGGTCCGCGACTTGCCCGCCGACCTGAGCTATGCCCTCGCCCAAACCGCCACAGACGGCGAAAGGGCTTCTCTTCAGGAAGCTGTCCTCGCGCTCGAGCAGAACCGCGCCCGCTGGCTTGGCGAAGCCTTTGCCCTGCGCAGTGAGCGGCCCCCTGGCGTTCCAGATGAAGCCTGGCGGCGTTTCATTGCCGCCGGCGAGCAGATCAGAGACCTACAAGCCGAGGCTCGCCTGCCCGAGGACACTCCCGGCAAGCGGGTGTACATTGCCATCTCTCAAAAACTATCCTCTGCCCACGCCGCCCTCGAGGAGGCTGTGGACGAGGTCCGCCGCCACGCCCCCGATTTTATGCCCATCTCCACCTTTGCGGATGTGCAGGTCGCTGCGAAGGTTTCACCCCTCGTCTACATCGCCGCCACTTCCGCCGGCGGGCTGGCCCTCATCGTCCGCGATGACGAGATCACCCCCGTGTGGCTGGACGCCCTCACGGACGAAGCGTTGAACAAGCGAGTACGTGGCCTCACAGGGGATGAATGGCGTGAGATTTTCGCACAGTGGGGAAAAGGTGACGTAACACTACAAGGCATTGACAAAATATTTGGCGGCTACCTGAGCACTTACCGCGTCTGGCGCTTTGATCGCCGCAATGACGTAGCCCGCGCTGCCTGGTTCGCCGCTCTGGAGAAAACCATCGCTTGGCTGCGGGAGACGGTCATGCGCCCCTTGCGCGAATCGTTGCCGGAGGGGGCCGCTCTTGTCACTCTGATTCCCACCGGGGATCTGGCCCTCCTACCGCTTCACGCCGCGCCATCCCTCCCAGGAGAGAAACGTCGGCCGGTCTTCACCTACGCACCCAACGCTCGTGCCTTAGCGGCCGCCCGCGAGACCGCCGCGCAGATATCCCCGCCTTACAGTCTCTTGGCCGTGGACAACCCCGACGGTTCACTGCGCTTTTCCGACGAAGAAGTCGCCGCCGCGCTGGACGCCTTCGATCAAACGCACCACCTGGCCAACGTCCGCGCCACCGCGTCCGCCGTGCAGGCCGGACTGCCGCAGCACAGCGTGTGGCACTTCTCCACCCACGGGCGCGCCGGGTGGGAGCAGCCGTTGGATGGCGAGTTGCTGGTAGCGGATGGCACGATCACCCTGCGCGATCTGCTTCAACTGCAAGGTACACGCGCGCGCCTGGCCGTGCTTTCGGCGTGCGAGACCGGCGTCCCCGGCACCGAACTCCCCGACGAGGTCATCGGGCTGCCCACCGGCCTGCTGCAAGCGGGCGTCGCGGGTGTCGTCGGCTCGCTGTGGGCCGTCAACGACTTGAGCACCGCGCTGTTGATGATGCGCTTCTACCAGGCGTGGCGCGTCGAGGGCCAAGCCCCGCCGGACGCGCTCCACACGGCGCAGACCTGGCTGCGAGAGAGCACCAACGCCGACTTCCAGGCGTACTTCAAGGCGCAGTTGCCGGAACTCACCGGCGAGCGGATGCCGCACGAGGTCGCTTCGGCGGCGTACCGGCGCTTCACTTTCTCGCCAGACAAAGATGCACGGCCCTTCGCGCACCCATTCCACTGGGCCGGGTTCTACTACACCGGCGTGTGAAGCAAAGCCATCAACCGGCAACTGACCACTGGCAACTTTCAACTAATTTCAAAATTTCAAAAGGAGCTAACCCTATGCATAACATATCATCCGTTGACATCCTCAAAGCCGCCGAGCGGCTGCGCTCGCGCTGGATCTCACTCTTGAGTCTCGAAGGCGCGCTGGAGGCCGATAGCTACCTGGGCATGGCCGCGGCCGGCGAGGACGATACAGAACAAGCGGCCAACCTGATGCTGGCGCTTTTCGAGCGCCACAACGCGCTGGACGAGTTACGGGACGAGTTGCATTTGGGCGTCGAAAAAGGTCCCGTGACGAGGTTCTCCCTACTGCCAGGTGAATCTTCCCGCCCGGTGGCGACGGCCGGGCGCTATCGCTGCCCGGAGCGCGGCTGCACCACCCCCGCCTGGACGCCCCAACGCGCCGGACAGACCGTGCCGCACTGCCCCATTCACAATGTCTTGCTGGTAAAATCATAGGAGACCATCGTGCTCGATAAATTTTGGGAGTCATTAGGAGAAGGGCTAGGCGATCAATGGATCAAGGCCCTTATCCATCCGGGCTTGCTCTTTTGGGGCGTGGGCCTGCTGGCGTGGGTAGGGCGACAAGCCGATGGCTGGCAGGCGCTGCTTGATGTGTGGCACGGCCTGGGCAGCCTCGAAGCGCAGGTCGCGGCATTGGTGGGGCTGCTGCTCGTGCTGTCGGCATCGTCGGTGGGAATGCGCTGGGCACAGTGGCTCCTGCTGCGGCTGATGGAAGGCTATTGGCCGGGGAAAGTGCGGACGTGGGCGGCGCGGCGGCTTCAGAAAAAGCACCGGCAGATCGATGAGCGCTGGCAAGCCTTGCAGCAGCAGTTCGAAGGCCGGCAATGGGAACACCTCTCAGCGGAGACGCGGGCCGAATACCTGCGCTTAGATCGCGAGCTTATGTACCACTATCCAACCAACACGGCGGATGTGCTCCCCACCGCATTGGGCAATCGGCTCCGGGTCGCCGAGCAATACCCGCAGACCCACTACGGGCTGGACGCCATCATCGTGTGGCCTCGGCTGTGGCCCTTGCTGCCCGATCCCGTGCAGGAGGCGATAACGTCATCCCGGCAAGCGTTAGATGAGAACGTGCGCCTCTTCGGATGGGGGCTGCTGACGGCGCTCTGGGGCATCTGGACGTTGTGGGCCGTCCCATTGGGCCTGGGCCTGGCCGTCGCCTCGTGGTTCCGCGCCCTCCACACCGCCGAAGTCTACGGCGCCCTCATCCGCACCGCGTTCGACCTGCACCGCTTCGCGCTGTACGAAGCGCTGCGCTGGCCGCCGCCGACCGATAGTGCATCAGAGATCGCCTACGGAGCGAAGTTGACGCAATACCTCTTCCGGGGAACGGTGGATGAACCCGTGACCTTCGCGCAAAAGGAAAAGAAGACCTGATTACTGACCTCTGCCCACTGGAAACTGAAAACTGGAAACTAAAATGAACGAAATCGAACAAGCCCTCACCCGCATCTTCGAGCGCCATCGCATCGTCTTCTGGTACGACGACCGGCGCGAGCTACGCTCGGAATTCGAGGCCGTGACGCTGCCCGATGTCGAAAAGCTCATCGTGGACAATCATGAGTTCGGCATCAAGTACCGCGTGCTGCGCGAGCAGCCCCGGCAAAAGTTCCTCCTCTACCACGAGGGGCCGCCGCCGGACGACCTGGAC
>JBMCLC010000300.1:0-3514 GCA_048614715.1 Oceanidesulfovibrio sp. | reverse complement strand
AGCCCGATGCTCTGGATGACGTAGCCGATGCCCCGTCTGAGCTCTTCCTGCCTCAGGGAACGCACGTCGCGGCCGTTCACGGTGATGGTCCCTGCCGAGGCCTCCACCATGCGGTTGATCATTTTGAGCGTGGTGGACTTGCCGCACCCGGATGGTCCGATAAGGCAGCACAGCTCGCCGCGCTCGATGGTCAGGTCCAGATCGCGCACGGCCCATTCGCCGCCGAACTGCTTGCCCACGCCGCGCAATTCGATCATCGCAGTCCCCGTGGGGTGACCGCTCTGGTCACCAACTGAAACGCCAGGTCCAGCGCCACGGCCAGCACGATGGTGGGCACCGCGCCCAGCATGATAAGGTCGATGGCTGATTGCCCCAGCCCCTGGAAGATGAACACCCCGAACCCGCCCGCACCGATGAGCGCGGCCACAGCCGTGTTGCCCATGATCTGCACCCCGGCGATGCGCAGTCCGTTGAGGATGATGGGCGAGGCAACGGGCAGCTCCACCTTGAGGAAAAGCTCCAGCCGGCCCATGCCCATGCCCCTGCCCGCCTCCAAAACCGCGGCTTCCAGCCGCTCGAATCCGGCATACGTGTTGCGTACGATGGGCAGCAGCGCATAGAGACCCAGGGCGATGACCGCAGGCAGCCAGCCGATGCCTCGCACCCCGAACTCCCGCAGCCACGGCCATTGCGACGAAAGCCAGGCGAGCGGCGCGATGAGCAGCCCGAACAAGGCGAGGCTGGGAATGGTCTGCACGATGTTCAAGACGGAAAATGAAGCCCCGCGGATACGACTCCACTTGTGCATGAGTACGCCAAGCGGCAGGCCCACCACCGCGGCGGAACCCACGGCGAGGCCCGTTATCGCCAGGTGCGCACGCATCTCCACGAAGAACCGGTGGCTGCGGCCCTGGTATTCCTGGGCCAGGGAGAGATTCTCCAACCCGCCGAACCAGACGAGCATCGCCAGCCCGGCCGCGAAACCGGCGAGCAAGCCGAGCCGGACCAGACTCGCCGAGAGCCGGCCGCCCGATTCCAGACGCTGGTAGAA
The DNA here is from genome assembly GCA_048614715.1 of Oceanidesulfovibrio sp. GTDB lineage: Bacteria > Desulfobacterota > Desulfovibrionia > Desulfovibrionales > Desulfovibrionaceae > Oceanidesulfovibrio. Next base: position 2,463 of record JBMCLC010000300.1, on the reverse strand, counting down.
ATCCGTGAAGGCCACAAACAGCCCGAGCACCGCCAGCCAGAATGCAGAACCCGTGGACACGCGCATGAACAAGTTGGCCGGCTCGAGGCTGCTGGCGGCGGCATGGCCGAGTCCGGCCAGCAGGCCCAGGCAGAGCAGCAGCGGCAGCGCCACTCCCAAGATGCGCATGGCCACGGCGCTCGCGCCGCCACGCTCCACCCGCAGGCAGCACAGCCCGAGCAGCAGGAACCCAGCGACGAGCAGACCCCACTGCCAGGATTCCAGCGCGCGGAACACGGACACGGCTTCGCCCGGCGCCAGTCTGTTGGGCCGAAGCACCACGAAATCGGCCAGCAACAGGCCGCCCAGCCCCAGGGCGACTCCGGCCACTCCCACCCGGGACACCTTCGGCGCAAGGCTCATGGTTTCACCGGCTTCCCTTGGCAGACGGCTAGTCGAGCAATCCCTGCGATTGCAGATAGTCCCTGGCCACGTTGCGCGCGGACTCCCCGCCCACGGCTATTCGCGAGTTGAGCTGCTGAAGCGTCTCCTGGTCCAGGGATTTGAACACCGGAGCGAGGATGTCCTCGACCTCGGGATGCTTCTTCAGCACGGCTTCACGGACAATGGGCGCCGGCGCGTACACAGGCTGCACTCCCTTGGTGTCGTCCAGCACCACGAGCCCGAGCGCAGCCAGCGCGCCATCCGTGCCAAAAGCCATGGCCACGTTCACGCCGCTGATGCCCTGGGCCGCGGCTTTCTCGGTCTGGGCCGTGTTGCAGCCGGAAAAGACAACCATCTGCTCGTCCTTCAGGTCGAATTCGTAGGCTTTTTCGAAGGCGGGCAGCGCGTCCTTGCGGGTCACGAACTCCTCGCATCCGGCCAGCATCACCTCGCCGCCGGCGTTCACATAGGCGGCGAAGTCCTCGAGCGTGTCCAGCTTTTCGGACTCGGCCAACTCCTGACGCACGGCCAGCGCCCAGGTGTTGTTCGCCGGGGAGGGAGTCAGCCAGACCAGCTTGTTCTTCTCGTAATCCAGCTCTTTCACCTTCTCGTGCGCGGCCTCGGCGTCCTTCCAGATGGTGGGGTCCGTGCCCTCGAAGAAGAACGCGCCGTTGCCAGTATAATCCGGGTAGATATCTATCTCGCCGGAAGTTATGGCCTTGCGCACGATGGGCGTGGGGCCGAACTCGGTGCGGTCCGTGGTCTCCAACCCGTTCTTCTCCAGCACGGCCAGGATCATCTGGCCCAGGAGTGCGCCTTCGGTGTCGATCTTGGAACCCACCACGACAGGCTCCTGGTCGGACGCCAGGGCGGACGGCGCGGTCACGGCCAGCGGCAACAGCATGCAGATTGCGATTATGGCTCGGAGCATCTTGGCTTCTCCCATGATTGCGGTTGTTCGGATTCAGCCACCATAGCACAGAGACTGCCGGCTGGACCAGTGGATGCGGCGTTTGCAGTTCGCTCGGCACGATTCGGTATGAACCGCCCCTGTCCTTTGGCGGGCGGCCGGGCTTTGGAAAGGAACGCGGCTTACGCCGATGCGTAGCTGACTCGAACAACAGACGGTTGCCTGCACCCTCTTCAGTTCAAGGCGCGATGCATCGAACGATCCTTCCCTTTCTCCCGGGGTGGGTGCGTGTTTCTTCATCCCGCTCTTTTCGTACCCGGTGTGGTGTGCCGGCGCGGGCTCTGGACCCGACTGAACGAGCGGCGACCGCAACCAGGCGCAGAACGCGAACGCCCGAATTATACCCATTTCTGTGTCTGGCTGATTATTCCTCGAAGTTCTTATGCAGAAAGTGGTTCCGACCCTTTGCCGCGGAATGCACTCATTTTCGCGCCCGGCAGTTTTCTTGACAAGCTTTGAACGACTAGCGTAGTCGCCTATAGTATTGAGAAATCTTTTTTTATTTCATTCAATACAAAGGACCAATGGCGCGCTCATGACCACAAATTCCGCTCCCGCCGTTGTATTGGCTGGAGGAAAGGGCACCCGGCTCGACTCCTCCAGGGATCAACCCAAACCGCTCACCGAAATTGGCGGCGATCCACTGCTGTGGCATGTGATTCGCCTTCTCGGCAGCCAGGGAACCGACGAATTCTACATCGCACTCGGTTTCGGAAGCCACGCCATCAAACGCTTTTTTCTGAACCATGGGGCTTTCCGGCACGACGGCCCTGTCGAACTGGACGCGGAGGAAATAACCGTGTTCAGCGTCGAACCCTTCGAGTCGACCATCCATCTGGTGGAAACCGGAATGGATACGAACACGGGGGGCCGGATCAAACGACTTGCCCCCTATCTTCATGACAAGCCTCAGTTTCTCATGACCTATGCCGACAGCCTGGCGGACATCGACCTGCCCAAGCTCCACGATTTCCACCGCGGCCACGACAAACTGGCCACTGTCACCGCGGTCCGGCCGCCGGAACGGTTCGGCCGTCTGGTCATAGAGGGCGACAACGTGGTCCGCTTCA
>JBMCLC010000299.1:0-3516 GCA_048614715.1 Oceanidesulfovibrio sp. | reverse complement strand
AAACGCCCCGGAATTCGAAGAGAGCCGGAATCATCGGCAAGCCCGGTCGTTTCCGCGCCGAACGCAGGACAAAGTCCGGCCCATACGCCTCACAGAGAATCGAGACGCAACAACATGAGCCTATTCAGCAGAACGCTCACGCACGCAGACATCTCCTCCAAACACCTCGGCAAAACACGTCGATACCGCTTGCCGCGAGACGATTTCTACACGGCGTTCAAAGGAAAGCTCATCACGTTCTATCGCGAGGGGCTCACCGGAGTGGACAGGGAGCGCTTCGTCTCCAACTATTTGGACAGCATGGCGATATTCCGCACCGAGAAAGGCCAGTACCTTGTGTACTACACCGTGGAGTTCATCGGAAACGAGTACAGCTCTGGGCGTCGCTCATTCATCAAGGTTCTCGAATCACTGGACAAGCTCGAGGATTTCGTGGACCGCATGGAGTACAACAACAATAAGCTTTTCAAGCCCATAATCCTGAGCGAACTCCGCAACCGGCTGCCGCAGGAAGCCTAGCCCCCTCCCAGCGCACCCCATTCCCCCGCGCCGGTGGATGGTCCTCTGCTGTCCGCCCGGACGCTAATTCAGGATGTATTGCATGGGATCTTTCAAGCGTCCGTCCAGGTGCACCTCGTAGTGCAGATGCGACGCGGTGCTGCGTCCGGTATTGCCCACCCGCGCGATTATCTGCCCCCGCTTGATGCGCTGTCCCACCTTGGTCTCGAACGCGCTCAGATGCGCATACCGCGTCTTGAAACGCGGGCTGTGCCTGATCTCCATGGTCAGGCCATAGGTGGAGAAACGCTGGGCATAGACCACCACGCCGTCGGCCGGGGCGCGTACGGGCGTGCCCCTTCGCGCTGTAACGTCTACGCCCTTGTGCAGATGGCGGCGTCCGGTCACCGGATTGATGCGGTACCCGAACGGCGATGAGAACCGGCCGCGGACCGGCCAGATGGAGGGTATCCTCGCGAACTCGTTGGCCTGCATGGCCATGGCCGTGATGATTTGCTGCTGCACTGCCTCCTCCACGGCCAGGGAGGTGCTCATGTTATTCAGGATTTCGTGGAGCGTGCGCGCCAGTTGGCGCTCGGACATGAGCGCCACGGGCACGGCCTTGTCCAAATAGCCGCCTGCGCCCCCACGCGACTGGAATTCCTTCTGGCGGTCGAAGCTCAACATGACGCTGAGCTTGGCGTTGAAGTCACGGATACCGCGGGACTTGCCGGCCAGGGAAAAGACCTCGCCGGCCCGGGACAGCAGTTCGGCATGCTGCGAGCCTATGGTCTGCTCCAGCTCGTCCTTTCTATCCAGCAGGACGTTGTAGTCCCGCGAGATGGACCACAGGTATACGGCCGAACCCAGCAGCAGCAAAAGAAGCAGAACAACGCCCGGAATGATGCCGTACCAGAAGGGAAGAACCCGGCACGAGCCCTCGTGATTCTTGAAGATCAGCAGCTTGTATTTTTTCAGCAGCATGGCGAGGGGAATCGGTAAAGCGGCTCTCGATCAGCCGGGCCCCGTGGCCCCGCCAGTCCCTGGCCTCACACGTTCGGACTTTTATCCACACCGGGGATATCGTCAAGTGCCGGAGCCCGCTGGCTCTCAATGCTCCATATCGTCTTGATATTTCATCCGGATGGCTTGCACGACCTCTTGGATGGACAAGAAGCAGTCCACCAGTTCCGGATCGAACTGCGCCCCTTTCTGCTCTTCCAGAATCCCGAGTACGCGCTCTTCCGGCCAGGCGTCCTTATAGACCCGCTTGGAGCACAGGGCGTCGTACACATCGGCCAGCGCGCCTATCCGTGCCGCCAGGGGAATGTCCTCGCCAGCCAGGGGTTCGCCGCGGGGCGCCGCCGCGCGCATTACGTCCGGAATGCGGCCGGGATATCCCGCGCCGTCGTAACGCTCGTGATGGTGCAGGGCGATATCGAAGCACATCCTGTCCAGCGCGGGCGAGGCCCCCTGAAAAACCTGCGCGCCGAAAATGGGGTGCATCTTCATGGCTTCGAATTCATCGTCATCCAATCGTCCGGGCTTCTTGAGAATCGCATCCGCAATGCCGACCTTGCCCACATCGTGCAGCATGGCGGCGACGCGGATGAGGTCGCCGTAGCGTTTGCGTTCCTGGGAGGGCACTTTGCGCCGTTCCGCCCAGGCGCGGTATATCTCGGCGGCGTATGCGCCCACCCGCTGCACATGCGCCCCCGTCTCCTTTGGGTCGCGCAGCTCGGCCAGCTTCATCAACCGCAGGATGCGCTCCCGGGTCATCATGGACCGTTCCAGAATCACCGTGCACTTGTTGGCGAACAGGGGGATGTACGTCATGCTCTCCCGCCCGAACGGCGTGACCCGGCCGTCGTCGTCCCGGGCGTTGATTATCTGCATGACGCCGAGCAGGTCGCCGCCGAAAGACTTGAGCGGAATGGTGAGGATAGATTTGGTGCGATATCCCGACTTGTGGTCGAAGGCTATATTGAATGCGAAGGGGGAATCCGGAGGCAGCGCATAGGCATCGTCGATGACGAGCGTCTGGCCGGTGGCGGCCACATAGCCCACGATGGACGACTCGTCCATGGCCACCCTATCGTCGCGGTATACCGCGGCTTTGCCCTTGTCCGTGCGGATGTCGCTACCAAAGAGGGTGTCGTTGTGCACGTAGCTGAAGCGAAGCGCCCCTTCCTCCACCAGGTAGATGGAACCGGCGTCAGCCCCGGCCAGACGCCTGGCGTGCAGCAGCAGCGCATCGAGCACCGTGTCCACGTCTTCGTAGAGATTGAGTTCCTCGATCGTCTCCATGATCGAGCTCAGCTTGGCGTGCTGGCGGGCGTTTTCCAGCGGTCCAGCCGCCTGGGCGGCCAGCGTCGTGAGCATGTGCGCCTCGCGCTCACTCACGCACCTGGAATCCAGCGTGGTGTACCGTATCTCTCCCAGAGTCCTGCCGTTCAGGCCGATGCGCTGGATACACGCCGTACTATTCCCGGACACAGGGTGGATCAGCGTGCGCTCCGAACCATCGCCGGGTAATGTTTCCGCACCATGGTCGGCCACGCACACTTCCACGAGCCCGCCGCCGAACAGGCGTTTGCCGCGCTCCTCCACCGCATCGCGGATCAGGGCGCAGTCCTCCAGGCTGGCAATCTCCTCGGCAAGGGCCGCGAAATGCGCGAGGTGATCGTCGTCGTTTGTCTTTGGGTGTTCGGCAGCGGTCAGTTCGGCGAGCAGCGCGGCCACATGCTCCGCGCCCTGAGCCGCCGCCACGCAGGCGATCGGCTGTCCGTTAATGGCCACCACCGGAAGCTTGTCGGACAGCTCGGCCACCAGAACGGCGCCGGCGCCGTCGGTCAGCGCCCCCACGAGACGTTCGACCGCCGGCCGCCGGAGCATGGCTCGCAGGCTCTCCAGCGTTGTCGAACGGCGTCCGCCGTGGCGATCTGTGTGGGATTCCATGGTCGCGTGCCTGGAGAGCCCACCGGTACGCGTTCCGCACGTCCGCACCGCCCGGGCTCG
>JBMCLC010000298.1:0-3523 GCA_048614715.1 Oceanidesulfovibrio sp. | reverse complement strand
ACATTTCACACCACTTCTATCAATAATCCGAGGGAAGCATGGCATCCAGCGCGCGATATCCCTTTCGTTTCGCACCCTACCTCGTCCTTGCAGGCGCGCTCCTGCTCCTGTTCGCCCCGCCGGCTTCGGCCCGAACCATAACAGACGCCGCCGGCAAGCAGGTGGAAGTTCCGGACCGGGTGGATCGTGTTATCTGCTCCGGGTCGGGCTGTCTCAGGCTGCTCAGCTACCTGGGCGCCCAGGATCGGATAGTGGCCGTGGACGACATCGAGGTCCGCCGCCGCCAGTTCGACGCCCGGCCGTATGCCCTGGCCAACCCGCAGTTCAAGACCATGCCCATCTTCGGGGAATTCCGCGGCCACGACAATCCGGAACTCATCCTCACGCTGGAGCCTCAGCCCCAGGTCATCTTCAAGACCTACACCACGAGCATGGGCTACGACCCGGATGAGCTGGCGGCCAAGACCGGCATTCCGGTGGTTGTGCTCAACTACGGCGACCTTGGCGAGATGCGGCCGCGGTTCTACGAGGCTCTGCGCATCATGGCCGGAGTGCTCGGCATGCAGGACCGCGCCGAGGAAATCGTCGCTTTCTTCGATTCCCGCATTCAGGACCTCGTCCGGCGGACAACCGACATCCCGGAGCACGAGCGGCCCTCGGTCTTCGTCGGCGGGGTGGCCTTCAAAGGACCGCACGGCTACCAGTCCACGGAGCCGGTCTACCCGCCCTTCCACTTCGTGAACGCCAGGAACCTCGCCCACGACACCGGCCTTGCCGGCGCCGAGCTGCGCCATTCCGACGTGGCCAAGGAGAAGATCGTGGAATGGGACCCGGACATCCTCTTCCTGGATCTGGCCACCCTGCAGCTCGGCGAGGAGGCAGGCGGACTGTACGAGCTGCGGAACGACCCGGCCTACCAGACCCTCACCGCCGTGCAGCAGGGCCGAGTCTACGGCCTGCTTCCGTACAACTGGTACAGCAAGAACTACGGCTCCATCCTGGCCAACACCTACTTCATCGGCAAAACCCTGTATCCTGGTCGATTCGCGGACATCGACCCCGCTGCCGAGGCCGACGCTATATATGAATTCCTGGTGGGCAAACCGGTCTTCGAGGATATGAACGCGATGTTCGGCGGCCTTGCCTTCGAGCGTGTGCCCATGGCGGAATAGGAGAATCCATGCACTTTGCCGACGGCGAGGTTCCCGCGGCGTACCGCCGCCACATCGGCTGGAAGGTCGTGTTCATCGGCTGTTGCGGGGCGGCCCTTGGGCTGTCGCTGATCACCGCCATTTCGCTGGGAGCGGCCAATGTGCCCGCGCTCGCCGTGGCCAAGAGCCTGCTGGGCATGGCCACCACGGCGCGGTTCGAGGCCATTATCTGGAACATCCGGCTGCCCCAGGCCCTGGCGAGCATCGTGGCCGGCGCTGGTCTGGCCGTGTCTGGCGCGGCCATGCAGTCCATCCTGCGCAACCCGCTGGGCTCGCCATTCACCCTGGGCATCTCCCACGCCGCGGCGTTCGGGGCGGCTTTTTCCGTGATGATCCTGGGCGGCGGCATGATGACCTCCACCACGGTCAGCGCGGTCACCATCACGGAGCCGCTCGTCACCACTCTGGCGGCCTTCGTCTTCAGCCTGTCCGCGGCCGGGGTGATCATCGCCGTTTCCCGTCTGCGCGGCGCGACCCCCGAGGTCATGGTGCTCACCGGCGTGGCCCTGGGCGCGCTGTTCACCGCCGGCACCATGTTCCTGCAATTCTTTGCGGACGACGTGCAGCTCGCGGCCATCGTGTTCTGGTCCTTTGGCGACACGGCGCGGGCCTCCTGGCAGGAGCTCGGTTTCATCGCGGCCGCCACCGCGGCAGCCTCGCTCTACTTTCTGGTCCATGGCTGGAGCTACAACGCCATAGACGCCGGCGACGAGACGGCCAAAGGGCTTGGCGTGCGGGTGGAGCGCGTGCGCCTGGTGGGCATGCTGGTGGCCTCGGCGCTCACGGCGGTGATCATCGCCTTTCTCGGGGTCATCGGCTTCGTGGGCCTGGTGGTGCCGCACATGGTGCGCCGCATCATCGGCTCGGACCACCGCTTTTTGCTGCCGGCCTCCATTGTGGGCGGCGGGCTGCTGCTCCTGGTGTCGGACACCGCGGCGCGGCTCATCCTCGCCCCGCACGTGCTGCCCGTTTCCGTGCTCACGGCGTTCATGGGCGCGCCTGTCTTCATCTGGCTTATCGTACGCGGCCGTGGAGGACGCTAATGACGAGAAATCCGCACCATCGGCATGTGGATCCGAACGCGGCCACCGGGGCCGTGCTCCTAAATATCGACGGCCTCGCCTTCACCTACGACAGCCACCCCGTGCTCGACGGCGTGGCCTTCCAAGTGGCGGCCGGCGAGCTGCTCGCCATCCTCGGTCCCAACGGCGTGGGCAAGACCACCCTGCTCAAGTGCGTCAACGCCATCCACAGGCCGAATCGCGGCGCCGTGCTGGTGGAGGACCGCAACGTGCTGCGGATGTCCCCGGGCGAAATCGCCAAGGAGATAGGCTATGTGGCCCAACGTGCCGAGGCCGCGCGGCTCACCGTGTTCGACGCCGTGCTCATGGGCCGCAAGCCGCACATCCGCTGGAAGGTCTCCGAGCATGACCTGCGGATAGTGGAGGCCGCCCTGCGCCGCCTGCACATGGACGCGCTCTGCCTGCGCTACATCGACGAGCTCAGCGGCGGCGAGCTGCAGAAGGTCTGCATAGCCCGTGCCCTGGTGCAGGAGCCGCGGATGCTTCTGCTGGACGAACCCACCAGCTCCCTGGATCTGCGCAACCAGATGGAGATCATGACCATGGTCCGCCGGGTGGTGGACGAGCACCGCGTGGCCGCGGTGATGACCATGCACGACCTGAACACGGCGCTGCGCTACGCGGACAAGGCGCTTTTTCTGAAGAACGGTTCGGTGTACGCGGCTGCCGCGCCGCACGAAGTGACGGCCGCCATGGTGGAGACCGTCTACGGCCTGCCCGTTTCCATCCACCAGGTGGACGGTTCACCCGTCATTGTGCCGGCAGCCTGACGACCAGCAAGAACCATACGGAGAAAACAATGTCCTGCACCATCGCCCAAAACACCATCGACGACATCATCGCCTTCCATGGACATAGCTGCCCGGGATTGACCATAGGCATACGCGCGGCCGAACTCGCCCTGCTCGAGCTGGGATCGCCCCAGGACTGCGACCTGATCGCCGTGGTGGAGACGGACATGTGCGGCGTGGACGCCATCCAGTTCCTCTTGAGTTGCACCTACGGCAAGGGCAACCTCATTCACAAGGATTACGGCAAGATGGCATTCAGCTTTCATGACCGCTACACGGGCAGAGGCTTCCGCGCCCTGCTGCGGCCGGATGTCCGGGGCGATATGGACGACGAGTTGGCCGCGCTCATACGCAGAATTGCCGACGGCACGGCCACGGAAGCGGACACGGCACGGAACGAAACACTGCGCGAGTCGCTCAGTCTCCGCTTCCTCGATCT
>JBMCLC010000297.1:0-3536 GCA_048614715.1 Oceanidesulfovibrio sp. | reverse complement strand
GCAGGGCTCGGTACTGAAGCTTGTAGTTGGCCACGCTTTTCTCGCTGCTGGCGATGTCGGGGCCGCCGGCGTCTTCGTCCGAGAGGAGCTGCGCTCCTGGGAAACAGTGCTTGAAGATTATGACATCATACTGCCCAGCCAAAGAATCCAGGCACTCGATGTTCGGGTTGGCGTCGTCGCAAGCTCCATTGATCCAAAGGTTCCAGTAGTCATATGGGTAATTCTCCCACGGGTAGGGATCATTGGGGTACTCCCGCTCCTCGATGACGTAGTTCGTGCCGTGCGCAGCGTTATAGTTCTCGAACCAACCCGGCACGTCGCCGTCCCAATAGACGCCGCCGCCCGTGGAGTGGTGGAGGAAGAGAATCCTTTCATCTCCAGCCGCCTTGGCGTTTTTGGGGTCCATGCTCCCGCAAAATCCCATAAAAACGAGCATGCCCAAAGCCGTGCAGACAACGGTGGCAAAGTTGACGGTGCGCATGGCCCACCTCCTTGTTGAGGTCTCTGTAAGGAAAAAATCCGCGGTATGGGGATCTCATTCGCACGCTACCATATGCGGGGCGCATGGCAAGTCTCGTGAAAAAATGCAGTGCGGAGGTATGACTGGTTCGACAGTCTGAAGACAGGACAGGATGGATGGCCCTGTGCCGAGTACAGCGAACCCAGCCGTTCCCCCGTCCGGGGTCGATTTTCATTTGCCCCCGCCCTCACGCGCTCAAGGTACGCGTTTCTTTTAGGGTCCTTCACCTCGCCCGGGACCGGCGCTTCCCACGATTCTCGTGCTTCTCCCCCAGCAGGCAGCACCACGCCAGGGGGTAGAGCCCCATGCCCAGGAGCGCAACCCAGCCGAACCCGGCCTCCACGGCCACGAGTTGCGCAGCGATGGGACCGGCCACGGAGGCGCACCCATTGACGCCGAACGCCCAGGCAGCCCAGCGCGGAGCCCTGCGCGACACGAGCGCCAGACCCAGCGGGAAAGGGAAACCCAGACAAAGCGCCAATGGCGCCACCAGCACCGCCGTCACCACAGCCTTGGCCGCCGTGTGCAGTCCCATCCATTCGTGCATCCGGTCCGCCATGGAAAAGAGGAACAGCGCAGCCACGGCCGCGGCCAGAATCGCCACGGCGAGGACCTGCCGGATGCGCTGGGGCGAGGAATCCACCCAGCGCTGCGCCCATCCCGCTCCGACGCCCGAGAACACGAGAAACGGCCCGAGCACGGCGGCCGTAGCCTGCACCGGCCCGCCCATGAACAGGGTGAGCCGCTTGATGGCCAGAATCTCGAGCATCATGAAACCGAGGCCAAGGGCCACGAAGTATCCCGTGAACCGCGCGGCGCGGCCCAGGCCCAGGCGCGCTTTCTCCATACGGTCGGATGCGCGCGCCACCGCGAGCGGCGAGAGGATGAAGAGGACGCCGGCAAAGGCAGCCTGCGCGAGCGTGACCGGAATGAGCAGGTAACTCCACTGGATGAGGCCCATGGAGCCGCGCAACCGCTCCGCGTAAAGTCCGCGCGCGCTCTCCCAGCGGAACAGGGCGGCGAAATACGGCCTGTCGTCCCGCGGCGCGCTGATGTCGTAAGGATACCCTGCGATGAACGCGTCGCGCTCCGGGCCGAGCAGCTCCCGTGCTGCGTTGTGATAGTGCGGCGCGTCCAGAACGTTGCGCCGGTTGGCCTCGTCCGGGCGCATGCCCGGCAGCCAGACCATGTCCAGTCCGAGCTGGTCGGCGAACCCGCGCAGGATGGTCAGCTCGTCCGACGTGAAAGGCGTGGCCCTCGCCAGAATCGTTACCGTAAAAGGGCCGCGGACGATGGCCAGACAATCACCGACGCTTGCGCCTTCCGGCAGACCGTGAGCCTCCAGGGCCTCGACCATCAGGGAGATGAGCCGGATGCTCGCCGAAGGCAGCGCCTCCATGGGCCGCGAGAGGGTGAGCACCCCGCCCGGAGCCAGACGTCCCAGCACGGCGGCCATGCCCTCCCTGGTGCGCAAATAGTCCTCGCCCACGGAGAGCCCTGTTCCAGCCGGACCGCGGAAGTTCACGCGGATCACGTCATACTGCTCAGAGGATTTCTCTACATATTCCCGGGCATTACCCCGCACCAGGCGCACGTCTGCGCGGTTGTAGAGATTTCCGGCGAACCGCGCGAGTTCGTTGTGCAATGCACCGTGCAGGCGGATGAGCGGCTCCACCGCGTCCACATGCGCCGCGCCCCCGGCCAGCGCCTCCAGCACGGGCAGGCCGCCGGCGTTGTTCAGCACCAGGACCCTGGCCTCCGGCCGCAACCTGAACGGCGCCCCGGTAGGCAGGCAACGCACGAACCCCGGCGCCGAATCGTCCATGCGGGTGATCGCTCCATGGCCGCCACCGTCCTGGTACAGAGCGAGCTGCTCGGGTACGGGGTCGGCACAGGTGAGGCTGAGCCCGGGCGCGAAGCGTACGGGAATCCGCGGGGATCGAACCGCCGTGACCAGGCCGAGGGGATCCCACGCGCTCCATACCACGCCCGCCTCCGGCGCAAGCAGCGCCCTGCCAAGGTCGCGGTACGTGGAAAACCGCGGCTGCGGCCGTAGCGAGGGAAATGCGAGGACGATCACGAGGCCCGCGATTGCGAGGGACAGGGTGGTCAACGGCATCCACCGCCATCCGCCGCGCGTGCTGAACATGAACGCCGCCGCGAGGCCGACGATGCCGGCAATGATGACGCCGTGTCCCGGGTCCAGCCAGTAGGAACCGGCCAGGGCGGCGCATCCGCCCACTCCCGCGCCCAGCAGGTCGGCGCGGTATATCGTGCCTACCGACTGCCGGAACGCGGCCAGGGACAGCCCGATGGCCCCCCCGGAAAAGACGAACGGGACCGCGAGCAAAACGTACAGGCCGGCCAGCTTGGCGAGCCGCAGCGGCTCCCAGGAAAACGCCTGGGGCACCACCTCCCACGTCAGGCCCCACGCCGCACACAGACACCCGGTGAGCGCAAAGCCCAGGGCGGCGACGGGCAGAACCGTCGTGGCGCGCTCCGTGGCGCGCTCCCCGGCCAAGGCCAGGGCGGAGCCCGCCGCACCCACACCGAGCAGGGCAAGACTGATGACCATGCTCGCAAGATCGTGTCCCAGGGCGGCCGAGAACAGGCGGATGTAGGAAATCTCCAGGCTGATGGCACCGGCCGAGATCAGGGCGATGGCCCAGAGCGCCGGCCTGCGGGCGTCTCCGTACGTGGTGCGGGCCGACGGCTTGGCTGCGGAGCCCATCAATGGCCTCCGGTGAGCGGGACAAAGGCCACCGCCAGCACGCTGCGGGTCTGCACTTCGCCGGCCGCGTCCTTCTCCACGAGCATAAGATGCTGAAGCTGGTAGGCCGGCCCCACGGGTATGACCATGCGGCCGCCGGGCTTGAGTTGCTCCACAAGCGGCGGCGGGATGTGCGAGGCGGCAGCGGTGACCACGATGCCGTCGTACGGCGCGGCGTCGGGCTTGCCGTAATAGCCGTCTCCGTGCTCAACCGCAACGACGTCATAGCCGAGCCTGTCCAACAGC
>JBMCLC010000296.1:0-3568 GCA_048614715.1 Oceanidesulfovibrio sp. | reverse complement strand
GATCGTCCGCGTTCAGCAACTGGAGCATGCCCATGATGCCGTTGAGCGGGGTGCGGATTTCGTGGCTCATGTTCGCCAGAAACTCGCTCTTGGCGCGGTTGGCCGACTCCGCCGCGTCCCGCGCAGCGATGAGCTCCCGCTCCATGCGCTTGACTTCCGTGAGGTCCACATCCACACAGAACATCTCAAGCCGGCCGTTCGGGGTTTCGTACATCACATGGGACGAGTAGACCTCCACGTCGCCGCCGTGCTTGCCGCGTAGCACGAACTCTCCAGCGGGTATGGGCACGCCGTGCCCGACCCACCGGTCGTGCCCCTCTATGACCATGTCGCGTATGTGGTCCGGAATGATGAGGTCCTCAAGGCGTTTGCCGAGGGCTTCCTCCCGGGTGTAGCCGTACAGGCGCTCGCTCGGCGGATTCCAGAAGATGACCCGGCGTTCTTCGTCGTAGCCCTGAATGGCGATGCGGTCCACGGAATTTATGATCGCGCGGAACCGCCGTTCGTTGGCGGCGATGGCCTCTGACGCGGCGTGCTGGTCGGTCACGTCCGTGGCAATCACGCAGACGCCGTTGCGATTGCCATCGTTGTCGGGCAGGGGGAAGCACGTTGTCAGCAGTTGGCGTTTCTCGCCAGCGATGGTTTCGGTGATCTGGACAGTGCGGGCTTCCATAGAATCCATGACCGCCGCATCGATACTGCGGAAGAACAGGGCCTTGTCTTTCTCGAACAGGTCGAAATCGGTCTTGCCCACGATCTCGTCGGGCGTTTTGTCCAAGCCCTTGGCATAGGTGCTGTTCACCCGCACGTACTTGCCGTGCTTGTCCTTGATGAGGATGTATGATGAGGAGTAATCCATGATGGATTCGAGAAGGCCGGATGTTTCCCGCAGGGCGTCTTCGGTCCGCTTCTGATCCGTCACGTCCATGGCCACGCCGCATATGCCCACCACCAGAGCTTTTGCGTCCAGCACCGGAGCCTTGGTGGTGAGGAAAACACGCACATCGCCGTCCACCCGCAGCGTATCGTATGCGGTGTGGGGCTGCCTGTTCCGCAGGACCAGCTTGTCCGTGCGCATGAATTCTCTGGCGGTTTCGGGATCGTGGATGTCGGCCGGCGTTTTGCCGGCAAGCGTTTCGGTGTCTGCGCCGAAAAGGTCGGTGTAGTGCTTGTTGACGAAAACGTATCGGCCCTCGGCGTCCATAAGAAAAATGGCGCTATGAATGGAGTCCAGCACGCTCTGGAGCATTGCCGTGTGGTGAATGCGCGTTTCCATGTCGCCACGGCTACGTGTGCAGTCGCTAATCATGCCCAGGGTATGGGTCAGCCGGCCGGCCTCATCGAATTGCCCCTGAACCCGAAACGAGAACCACCGCACCGAGCCGTCGGGGTGGGAGTAGCGGACATCCTCCTCGTACAGTTCCTCGGGATGTCGGAAATCCTGGTAGTCCCAACCAATTGGGCCATTGTGGGAAGTAAGACGACCGTGCAGCAGGGTAGCGTCGTTAAGCAATGTTTCGGAAGAAAAGCCGAGGCATTCCGCGGCTGTTTTGCCCATGGAAGTGAACGCGCCAGTCTGTACGTCGCGCATCCAGAAAACAACGCCGAACCTGCCGAGGAGGTCCGGCCCGTAAGTCGGGACAGGGCATTCGTTCTCGCACCGCTGGCACGGGTCGAGCGAGAGAAGACGTTCGAGTTCGGCCACCCGCTTTCGTGCGGCGGACAGTTCTTTCTTTACTCTCTTCCGACCCGAATCGGCGCTGTCGTGCATTATCGCTCCATGGTGCAGGTACGTCGAAGCCGCCGAGTCGACGCTTCTCAGTCAGGCGACGTTAATGAACGAGTTGGGGTGTTATTATTGTATGTAACTATCTCTTCATGAACAGTCCAGTACTCTCGCGCCCTCACGGCGGAAGGCCCGTCGGTGGGGGCTCAAAGGGCGCCTGGTCGCGGCGAATCATGGGAACAGGGCTTTACGTACGGGTGGAAAGCATTACATAACACCGGCACCACTGGAAAAGGGAACCGGAGGAAAATACATGCATCGTGGTTTGCGCGCCCTGGCGTGCTGTCTGTTTCTGCTGGCCTGGCCTGCCGTGTCTATGGCGCATCCGCACGCCTTCATCGAGGCCCACGTCGCCTTCCGTTTCAACGAGGAAGGCCTCGCCGGATTCGAGCAGCGCTGGCGGCTGGACCCCATGATCACGTCGACGCTTCTGGATATTGTGGACACGAACCGCGACCAGCAGCTGGACAAAGCCGAACTGGCGGAGCTCGACAACGTGAGTATGGGCAGCCTCAAGGATTTCAATTTCTTCACGTTCGTGCGCATCGACGGGCAGGAATTCGAGGTCGCCAGGAAGACCGAGTTCACGGCCTACATGGAAAACGGCTGCATGGTCTACGAGTTCTTCATTCCCTGCCACGTGCGAGCCGCGGACTCCGTCAAGACCGTGAAGGTGGCGTTATACGATCCCACTTTCTTCTCGTTCGTCGCCCTGGTGGGCGAGGATGGCGACTCGGGTATCGATCCGACCAAGGACCCGCGATTCGGGGACCCTACGGCGCAAGCCGCTCCCGGGGATTTCGAGCGATTCGTCGAGGCCACAGGCTTCAAGCGGCCGGAGCTTGAGCCCGCGTTTTCCGGCCATGCGGAAGCGTTTGACGTGCATGGGACGCTGGAGCCCACGCAAGAGATGGCGTATTACCAGGGCATGATCATCCCTGACGCCTTTGTCGTAACGTTCAATCGCGCCAAGTGACCGATGCGTCCCGCGCCCACATTCCTTCTGGTCTGCGCCGTCCTGGCGTGCGTGGTCCTGGCGGCCATGGTCACGGCTCCGCAGGCGCAAGCGCGCAACCCCTTCGTCAAAGGGCAGGGCGAAGAGGCCGCCAACGCCACCGCTTCTCCCCAGGGTCCGGCCATGCCGGCCGTGCTTGCGCCGTACCTGTCGCCCATACTCCGCGAGATAGCCACGGCCCAGCAGGCGCTCAAGAACCGGCTCGCGTCCTTCGGCCAGGCCATGCGCGCTTCGCCGCATGGCGGCGCTTTCTGGCTTTTTCTCGGCGCGGCGTTTCTGTACGGCGTCGTCCATGCCGCCGGCCCGGGCCACGGCAAGGCCTTTGCCTGCGCGTACTTTGCCAGCCGTCCGGCCGGCCTGCGGGACGCGGGACTTTTCAGCGCCATTGCCATGGCCACGCACGTTTTCACCGCCGCAGGGCTGGTTCTGGGCGGAGCCTTTGTTATGCGCATGTCCGGCGTTCTGGCCGTGGAGCGGTACGGCGATTGGCTGATAACGGCGAGCTACGGCCTGCTGGCTCTGGTGGGCCTGGCCTTCAGCTTTGACGCCGTGCGGGAATTGCGCCGCCACTGGAACCCCGCGCTGGAATGCCCGGCAAACGAAGGCGCCGGGAGGCGCGGTCTCGTGGCCACGGCCACGGCGGTGGGGCTGGCGCCGTGCCCTGGCGCGGCGATCGTGCTCGTGTACGCGCTCACGCAGGGGTTGCTGCTGCAGGGAATGGCCGCCATGGTCGCCATCGCCGTGGGCATGAGCGTAACCACTACCCT
>JBMCLC010000295.1:0-3578 GCA_048614715.1 Oceanidesulfovibrio sp. | reverse complement strand
TCCAGAACCCGCCGGGATTCCTCGGCGATGCGTTTTTGCTCCTCGTCATGGTAGAATATGGCGGAGGTGTACTGATGGCCTCGGTCCACGAAAGAACCGCCCGGATCGGTTGGGTCCACCGTGTGCCAGAAGTGGTCCACCAGGTCGGCGTAGCTGATCGTGTCCGGATCGTAGAGCACGCGCACCGCTTCGCGATGTCCGGTGTTGCCCGAGGCGACCTGGTCGTAGCTGGGGTCGGGTTCCTCGCCGCCGGCGTAGCCGGAGACTGCCTCCCGCACGCCGTCGAGCTTTTCGAAATCCGCTTCCACGCACCAGAAGCATCCGCCGGCAAAGGTCGCTTCTGCTGTGCCCTGGCCCTCTTGTCTGGCGTTCTCATCCATGGCTGCATCCTGGGCCGCGGCCCATCCCGCATGGAGCAGGAGGAGCGCGGCGAAAAAAAGTGATGGAACAATGCGCATGGCATCTCCGAGGTAAAAGAGGCTGGTATTCTTCCATACTATGCTGCCAGCCGGAGCAGGCGTCAAGAAAAGCTGGCGACACGCGGAAGGATGGCGCCGAGAATTGTTCGGCAATGCCGCCGGATGCGTTGCCAGCAACATGCGCGAGCGGGTAGGATGGTGTTTGATCCAGGCGGCTCGGTTTTTGGGGCCGGAGCCGAAAGCTCAGGGTATCGAAACAAGCGAGGTGATGGCATGGCTATTCGCATAGTTTTCCGGACGCTATTCGCAATCGCAGCATGCGCGGCAATTGTTGCGGGACTGGCCATGGACCAGGCCTTGGCCCAGACGCAATCCGTGGGCGAGTACGTAGCCCACGCGCCGGGTTGCGCCGACCAATGGCAACTTCCGGACATGGGCGCGCGCGAATCGCTCCCAGCCGTCTCCGGGCTGACGCAGAATTTTTCCGGCGGCGCGCTGAACCGCTCGCTCTGTCTGGTGGGCGTGGTCAAGCCGGGGGGCGTATACCTGGATCAGACCGTCCTCGCCGTGGCCGAGGCTCCGGCCGGGCCTGTGGTGCAGGTGTTGCAGCGGCCCGTCATTCCCGGATACATTCCCATAGCCGAATGCTGGCCCGCCACCGTGGGATACGACGACATCAACGGCGACTCGGTGCCGGACATCGCCATGATGCTCGAATGCCAGGACCGCAACACGGAGATCTACGCCCGCCCCAACGCGGTCTACCTGAGCGAGGGACGCGGCGACAACGTCTACTGGCGGCAGGACGCACGGCTCAATGCGGACCTCTCCGAGTTCGAGACGTACGACTCCTTGCGAGTGGCGGCGCGTGCCACCCTGAGCAAAGCGCCGACCACGCCGGGGGCGATAGAAACCGGCCCGGCGGGACAAAGCGTGACCCTGCGGGGCGAGGTCCGCGACTGCGACGAAAACGGAGACGCCATCGCCTGCACCATCGTCTTTGAGGACGGCCCCATCCGCCGGATATCCATGACCGCCGACCCCGGCCTTGTCCAGGGGCGCACCGGAGCGCCAGATCCCCGGGCGCTTGCGGGCCGAGAGGTCCTCGTGGAAGGAACGGTGGACGCCCATGGCGAGCTGGTGCGCGTCAATTCCATGCGCCTTGCGGAGTAGCCATGCTGCACAGTCTGGCGCGAGTGCAGACGCTGAAGGGACGGCTCGTGACCCTGGACGACGCGTGGTCCTTCTTTTCCGATCCGTGCAATCTCGCGGCCATCACCCCCCCATGGCTGGCGTTCAATGTAACGTGCGATCCGGAACCCATGTACGCCGGGCAGCTCATCACGTACACCATCGCGCCGTTTCCCGGACTGTCCCGGCTGCATACGCAGTGGGTTACGGAGATAAGCCACGTGCGCGGACCGCGGGATGCGGGAAAGGACGCCCCGCTATTCTTCGTGGACGAGCAGCGGCTCGGCCCCTATGCGTTCTGGCACCATCAGCACCGGTTCACGGCGGTGGAGGCCGGAGTGCGCATGGAGGACATGGTCCACTACGCCTTGCCGCTGGGGCCTGTTGGCGAGCTTGCGCACCGGCTGATGGTACGCTCGCGCCTCCAGGAGATATTCGACTTCCGGCAACGCGCACTCGAATCGCACATGTTCTGAGCGACGTGCGATCCACGCGGGGAGCTGGATTTGCCCTGTACGCCATGATGGGCCATGGTGCGTGTCATGAACATTCGCAAACAATCGTCACACGGTTCTCAAAGTCGCGGGGGGTCCGCAGCGGGGACGTATTGACCATAGTCGGGGGCGTCCTGTTCTTGCTGGGTTGCCTCATCTTCCTCTATCCCATGGTCCGCGTCCGGGAGTCGAGCGCTGAGGCGGCGCCGCGTTCAGGAGACCACGGCGCAGAACGTGAGCCGGACGCCAGGGTTGACGGAACGGACTGGCGGGAGGTTGTCGTGCATCGCGCTCGCAGCGGTGGCGACGCCGTGCCGAGAAATGGCCCTGGCGTTGAAAACGATGACCCGTGGTAAGATCATGCTTCCACACCGGAACGGTGTATGGCGGCGATGTTTCGGACCATGAAGGTCGGAATGCGTTCCGGAAGACACAGGGCCTCGATATGACGAAGAAAGCCACGATCCTTCCGTTCCGGACCGACGCAGTCCGCGCCAGGCCGGTCCCGTGCGTGCACAAGCGCATCACGGTGTACCGTCGGGAAGGGTACGTGCTGTGCGACGTGTGCGGGGCCATGCTCGATCCCATCGAGGTCCTGGCCGATATCGTGCAGGGGTGCGGGGCCGGCTACGCCCCGCGGGAGCCGGACCCCGGCGAGTGATAGCCGCGGCACGCTGCGTCGCCGTGCGGCGTGGTTTAAATGGATACACGAAGTTCGAGAACAGGAGGATACGCATGGATTACGTTCAAGCCGGAGGCCTGCGGGTCGCCGCGCCGGTCAAGGAGTTTGTGGACGAGGCGTGTTCCGCGGCGGGGCTGGATTCCGCCCGCTTCTGGACAGCGCTGGAGGATATCGCCAGGGACATGGCCCCGCGCAACGCCGCGCTGCTGGCCAAGCGCGCCGAGCTCCAGACCAGGATAGACGCCTACCACCGCGAGCACCGCGGCCAGAACCACAACCATGAGGACTACAAGCAATTTCTTTACGATATCGGCTATATCCAGCAGGAAGGCGAGCCGTTCCAGATCGCCACCTCGGGTGTGGACTCCGAGATCAGCTCCATTGCCGGCCCGCAGCTCGTGGTGCCGGTCACCAACGCGCGCTACGTGCTCAACGCGGCCAACGCCCGATGGGGCAGCCTGTACGATGCGCTTTACGGCTCGGATGTCATTCCGGAAAGCGCCGGACAGGAAAAAGGCGGATCGTACAACCCGGCCCGCGGCAAGGTCGTCATGGAACGCGCCGGCGAGTTCCTGGACCAATCGTTTCCACTGGCCGGGTCCAGCCACGCCAACGCATTGCGCTACAAGATCGTGGAGGATGGCGGCGCATACGCCCTGCGCGTGGACCTCAGAGACGGCGGGGTGGCGGAGCTGGAGCAGCCTGCCCAGTTCGCGGGCTACGGCGGCGAGGAAAGCGAGCCTTCGGCGGTTCTGCTGCGCAACAACGGGCTGCACGTGGAGCTGGCCATCG
>JBMCLC010000294.1:0-3580 GCA_048614715.1 Oceanidesulfovibrio sp. | reverse complement strand
GCTCGGGGCGCGCCACGGCAGCAAGTTCCAACTGCACGTCCGACGGGGCCTCAGTCAACGTCATGCGCATGGACATCCGCCATCTCCAGTTTCATTTGGTCAGGGTTCGCAACCGAAGAGACCACGGTGGGGCCACGCAGGCCGGATGCCGCGGCGTAGCTCAGGATGCCGATGGTGCTCACGTTGTGAAGCGCGGCCGAGACCACGGGCGGTATGGCGCCGGCCACGGCCAGCAGAATGATGATCGAGTTCAGTCCCAAGGTCGCCCCGAAGCAGGTGTTCATGGTCTTGCCGGAACGCATGGCCGTTTCTCGCGCCACGAGCAGGCAGCGCAGGTCGTCGCGCAGCAGGACCACGGCGGCCGACTCCCGGGCCAGGTCGGCGGCCCGCGGCATGGCCACGCCCACGTCCGCTGTGACCAGGGCCGGGGCGTCGTTCACGCCGTCGCCCACGAAGGCGAGGCTGCCGTGTTCGGCGTTCAGCGAGCGGACAATCTCGGCCTTGTCCTCGGGCTTGAGCTCGGCATGGACCTCGTCTATCTGCGGCAGTTGCTCCAGCAGGCTCGACGCGGATTGCGCATGGTCGCCGGTGAGGACCACGATCTTGCGGATGCCCGCGGCCTTGAGGCCGTCCAGGGTGACGGATGCCTCGGCCCGCACCGAGTCGCGCAGGGCGATAATCCCCAGGAGCCGTTTCTGCGAGGCCACAAAGAGCAGGGATTTGCCCTGGCCGCGCAATTCGGCGGCGAGACCATCCATGGCGGAGCAGTCCACGGCTTCGTCCTCGGCAATGAAATGGCGGCTTCCCACGAGCACTTCCCGGCCGTCCACGAAGGCGGCCACGCCATGCGCCACGATGAAGTCCACCTGGCTGAGGGCCGGAAGCTCGAGCCCGCGGTTGCCGGCCTCCGCGACCACGGCCCGGGCGACAGGGTGGGAGTAGTGCTCCTCGGCCGCGGCGGCCAGCGCGAGCAGGCCGTTCTCGTCAAGATCCGGCGGGGCGTGTGGACCCGGGATCACATCGGTCACCTGCAGGTCGCCCGTGGTCAGCGTGCCGGTCTTGTCGAACACGATGGTTTCCACCCCGGCAAAGGCTTCCAGCGCCTGGGCGCCCTTGAGCAGCACGCCCTCCTTGCCGGCGGCGTACATGCTGGTGCGCACGGCAACAGGGCTGGCGAGCTTGAGCGCGCAGGAATAGTCCACCGTGAGCACGGAGGCGGAGCGCCTGATGTCCCGCGTGACGATGAAAAGAGCGAGGCCCAGGCCGAGCGTGGCCGGAGCAAGCCTGTCCGCCAGCTCCGCGGTGCTCCGCTGGGTCTTGGACTTGTAGCGCAGGGAGGATTCCAGATAGCGGCCGATACGCGCCAGATGCGTGCTCGAGCCCACCTGACGGGCCTCCACCACCAGGCGTCCTTCCTCCACCACGCTGCCGGAGAGCACGTCGTCTCCGGGCGAGACGTGGGCGGGGACCGATTCGCCGGAAATGGAGCTGGTGTTCAGAGAGGCCTCGCCGTCCACCACTACGCCGTCCACCACCACCTGCTCGCCTGCACCGCAGATGACGTGGTCGCCGGTGGCGATGTCGGCCAGCGTGGTCTTCACCTCGCAGCCGTCGCGCAGCACCCAGGCTTCGTCGGCCTGCGGGCGGAGCAGGCTCTTGAGCAGCGACGTGACGTTGTGTTCCAGTCGTTGCTCCATGTGGTGGGCGAGGTTGAGCAGGGCCACGATCATGTTCGCCGTGACGTAGTCCCGCCGCAGCAGCGAGAACGTCACCACCGCGCCGTCCAGTGTCTCCACCTTGACCCCGCGCATAAGCAGCGTCTCCAGACCCTGGGCGATGATCGGCGAGCCGTTGGCCCAGGCCAGGGGGGCGGCTATGCCCCGGGCCAGAAACGGCGTGGCCAGTGCGAGGGCGCCCCGCACCGCCACGCGCACCGGGTCGGCGGCTTCCACCGGATGGACGTTGGGAAGGTACGCCTCCATCGGTATGGAGCCGAGCAGGCCCAGCACTTCGGCCCGGCACCCATCCGATCCGTCGTACTCCACCACGAGGCTCAGTGCGCGTATGTTGGAGCGCACGCTCACCACGCCGGCCACGGCGCCAACCAGGGCTTCCAGGTAGTTCACGTCCAGGCACGGGTCCATCAGCCGGGAGCTGCGCAGGCGGATGCGGCGCGGCAGTTCGTGGACCACGACGAAGTCCATTGGGTTGCACTTACCCGGCCGTTTGGACTCCGGTTCCCGTGACGGGCATTCGGGTATGTTCTCTGCAATCACAAGGGCTCTCTTCGTTGATAAAGCGAATGGTGCCACCAGGAGAACCCGATGAGGGCCACGCCCGAGGCGATGTGCCATTTCCTGGCAGCACTGCCTTCGAGGAAGCCGGTCAGCACGAGCATGCCCAGGGACGCGGCCATGCCGACCTTGGCCAGTTCGCGGCGGTCCCGGTCCGTGGAACCGCGCAAGCGGCCCTGTACGGAAGGACCGCTTGCAACGGGTTGACAGGAACGCTGTTCCATCACGCCTGCTCGTCTTCGGAAGCCGAGGACTTGTGGCTCATCTCGGCCCGGAAGTCCTGGACCTTCTCCTTGAGTTCTTCCACGGCCCCCTGCGCCGATGTCCACAAGGTCACCGCGCCCTTGACCACGGCCTGCTGCACGCTGGGATTGGTGAGCAACACGGCCACGCCCGCACCAATGATGAAACCGCGCAGATAATGGCCGTCGCGGAAGTTGAGCCAGCTCTGGGCGCCGGCCGGGGAGACGCACATGCTGTCGTAGGACTGGTTGGCCTGGTACGCGGGGTACTGCTGGTAGTTCGGGTACTGAGCGTGCTGCTGGCCGGGCTGCTGCGCCTGCTGGGTGTAGTACACGCCGTACGGATTGTATTGCTGACTCATTGCGTTCCTCTACTTGGCGGCTTTGGGAGCCGGCTTCTTTTCAGTCGTTTTGGCAGGCTTCTCATCCGCGGCAAGCGTGCTCTTGCAGAGAATGTCGCGAGACATGGACTGGTCCCAGGTGTATTTCACGGCCGCGCCCACGGCCACCATGCCGGCGACGCCCAGGAAGCCGCGCATATTCAGGGCCGAGGCCACAGTCGCGCCGGCGGCCACGGCGATTCCGGTGCCCAGGGCCTCCTTGGCCGTGTGGACCGCCACCTGCTGTCCGTTCATGGAGCCGTCCTTGGCCTGCGCTATGCCCTGCGCCAGACCGCTTGCCGCGCCGATGACCATGGCCGCGCCGCCCACCGCGAGCGCCCTGTTGGCAGTCGTGCTGCTGGTCGCGGTGGAAAGTCCGGTGTTGCTGCGCATGGCCGGGTAGTAATTCGAATTCATTGTCGACTCCTTATTTACTGACCGTGGATGTTTCGCTTGATTTGCAGCCGAAGACGCCTCCCACCATGCCCGAAATGGCTTCCCGCACCGCGCTGTTGGAAAGCAGCAGACCCAGGCCGGCGCCTATGGCGGCGCCTTTCCAGAACTGGGAGGAGCAGCTTTCGAGCATGCCCATGACCTGCTGGGGGTTGGGGGACCGGCCGTTCATGATGTCGTTGACCATGCCGGAGACGTGGCCGAACATGGC
>JBMCLC010000293.1:0-3587 GCA_048614715.1 Oceanidesulfovibrio sp. | reverse complement strand
CTCCGAGGTTGTCATCTCGATGCAGCCGCCCATGGCTTCGGTGTACTTCTTGGCGGTGTAGGTGCCCAGCCCCGTGCCCGAACTCTTGCCGGCCGTGGCGTACTTGTCGAAGAAACAGTCCCGCACGCTTTCGGGAACTGGCTGCGCGTTGTGGATGGCCACGGTGCATGTTTCCTGAACAGCGACACGCACATGGACTGCGCCGCGTACGGGGGTGGCTTCCAGGGCGTTTTTCAGCAGATTCTCCAGGACGGTCCGCGCCAGCATGGGTTCCGCGATGATGTGGCACCCCGGTGCGTCAGGCTGCGTCCGGATGTCGATGGATTTGGAAGGGTGGGCGGCGTTCAAGGTTTCCGCGACCTCGTTGAGCAGCGTCATCACGTCCACGGGGCGGGTGTCGCATTTATAATTGCCCTGTTCGATCTTGTGCAGCACACCGGACAGGTCGAGCAGGGTGAGCATGCGCTGCGCCGTTTCCTGAAGCTCGGTCACGAGTTCGTGATCCTCCTGGGGCAATGAATGCCAGGAGAGCATCTTGAGCCCGGAGAGCAGGGCGATGACCGGGCTTTTGAGATCGTGGCGGATGATGCGTTCCACGTCCTCTCGCATCGCCTCGAGCTGTTTCCGCTCGCTGATGTCGGTGACGAATCCCTTGAGGTGGTGGCAGGAGCCGTCCGTATTGCGCATCAGGCGGACATTGCGCAGCGACCAGAAGGTCGAGCCGTCCTTGCGTCTGGCCAGGGCCTCGAAATTCACCGCCTCGCCTTCGCGCTCCAGGGTTTCCAGGAGTTCGCGCCGGCGGTTCGGGTCGGCGTACAGCTGCCGGGAGCTGTCCACGACGTCTCCGATGAGTTCCTGCGGCGTGTCATAGCCGTGCAAGCGAGCGAACTCCGGATTGGCGTTCAGGTAGACGCCGTCGAAGGTGGACTGGTAGATGCCCACCGGCGCGTTCTCGAACAGGGAGCGGTGGCGCAGTTCGCTCTCGGCGAGTTCCCGTTGCATGCGGAGCTCGTCCGTCACGTCCTCCACAAGTCCGAGGACGCACGGGCCGTATTCGGGATCGTCTATGAGACAGGCCCGCAGCATCGCGGTGAAAAGGCTGCCGTCGCGCTTTTTGTAGACATTGTGGAAAGTCTTGACGCCGGATTCCTTTCGGATCGTCGCGACGACCTGGTGGCGGTGTTCGGGATCGGCGTAAATCTGTCGGGAGACATCGGTGATCTCGGCCAGCACCTCGGCCGGTTTCGCATAGCCCAGCATCCGCGCCAGGGCGGGATTCACCTCCAGGAACCGACCTTCAGGAGTGGACGTGAACACTCCCAGGGGGGCGTTCTCGAAAATTACCTTGAACCGTTCCCGATTGAAGGAGCCGACACGTTTGTCCGACATGGCACTCCCGGTCGTGGCAAAGGAGCAGAAAACGGCCACGGCCCTGTTTTGGAAAAAGGGAGGCTTTTCCCCACGTATCGGGTATCATAACATGTCATCCATAGAAAAGGGCTTTGATGTGACGAGTAAACACGGCAGGGAGGACAGGGCGCAATCCCCCGTGCCGTGTTCGTTCGGCGCTACTCTGTCGTCATGTGCAGTTT
The DNA here is from genome assembly GCA_048614715.1 of Oceanidesulfovibrio sp. Lineage (GTDB taxonomy): Bacteria > Desulfobacterota > Desulfovibrionia > Desulfovibrionales > Desulfovibrionaceae > Oceanidesulfovibrio. The sequence goes on along the minus strand of JBMCLC010000293.1, from coordinate 1,995 downwards.
AACGCATTGCCGGCACGAGGGTGGAGGGTTTTTTCCGAACGAAGCCAGAAACGACAGGCGCGCGCGACCATTCGCAACGGCCGTGAGCTGGCGGGAGTCGTCAGCGATGTCGCCGAACACGAGAGGGGTGAACAGGCGCTCCTCGCCGGCGTGCCAGTGGTAAGAGTTGCCCCTGACCGGCAGATGGCCCATCACGCAGGGAGAGACGCTGCCGTCCACGCCGACCACCAGGGTGGAGGACACGTTTTCCGGACACAGGCGCCGGCGCTTGAGGCGCGGCAGTTGGGAAAAGAGGTTGATGCCCTGAAAAGCCGCGGCCATGGAGAGCTTGAACATGGAGCGTCGAAAGGCCCGTGCCGCCTTGGCCTGCTCCTTGTTGCGCGGGAGCATGCATTCCTCTTCCGCCAACTGCCAGGAAGGCACGAATCCAAGGGCGCTGATCACGCCTTCGCTCACGCCGAGTCCGGCCATGAGCGCCGGCAGCCGGAAGACGCTGTCCTTGTGCGAGTCGAGCAGGAGGTAGGCGATGCGCACGGTGGGCCCTGCGCCTCCGCGCTTGTGTGTGATTTCGCGGACCCGCGCGATGGTTTCGGCGACGCCCTCGAAAGGAGCGCCCGTGCGTATGGCGTCGTTCTTCTCGGCCGTGACCCCGGCCAGGGAAAGGCCCAGGTCGTCCAGGCCGGCTTCCACAGCGGCGCTGAGGAGTTTTGGGTCGATTTTCGCGGCGTTCGTGGTGGTGGAAACGCGCAGCCCGGCCTCTTTGGCCTGGCGGATGAAGTCTACAAGATGAGGGTGCAGGAACGGTTCGCCCCAACCCTGCAGATGGATCCGCTTGGCTCCGGCAAGGGCCGGGAGCATGGCATGGAACAACCCTGGGTCCAGGTCCTGGTTCACCCATTGCCTGGAGTACACCGTGCGCGGACAATAGACGCAGGCCGCGTTGCAGCGTGTGGTCACCGCCACCTGCACCACGTCCAGGCGCGGGCGCGCCCGCCACATGCCGGGCAGATGCGGGAAAGAGAAGCGTTTCAACAGTCCCATGGACTTGTGCGGCGGGTCGCGCCGTCTTGCCTCCGGATGATGTGTTCTGCTGAATCTATCCTATCATGACCGTGAGGCAGACGGAACTGTTTCGGGCGCATCAATGTCGCCTGCGGAATAGGCCAAGAAACGTGTGGATATCAGTTACAGGATAGAAAGGCATGCAACGCGCCAGTAATTGACGCCGCAATTCTCGGGATGTATCAAGACATCCCCCGCCTTTTTCTGCAAAACGCACCATGATGCTTTTTACGACCTTTTCCGCGCGGCTGCGCGCCTTCGTACTCCTGCTCGGCCTTTTGCCCATCGGGCTGGGCATGCTCGGCTTTTCCATGTTCAGCCGCGACCAGATCATTGCCGAGGCGCATGAGGACATCGCTGAAACAGTGGCGTTCCAGAAACGCCTCATAGACGACTGGTTCAATGAACAATCCAACAACATGGATTTCCTGGCCCAGGACGTGGCCGTGCGCAGCAGGGACTATGAGGCCACCTCGAATCTGTTCATGGAGTTCATGGCGACCCACCCGGAGATGGACTCCCTCGTCTATGTGAACCCCCAGGGCAGAACCGAGGTCGATCCCGGAAGCGCAACCGGCATCGACGTCTCGGACCGCGAGTACTTCCTCGCCGCCAAAGAGGGCAGAAGCCATATCTCGGAGGTGCTCGTCGGCAGGCAGAGCGGCGGGGCACTCGTGATAATCGCCTCGCCCGTGCGGAACATGAAGGGCGACTTCGGCGGGGTCGTGTTCACCGCGCTGCGCATGGGCACCGTGGATTCCTGGCTTGCGGAACTCAGGCCGGGCCAGGGCGGCATGAGCTATCTGATTGGCGAAGGCGATATCCTGCTGACGGATTTTAACGGCGCAGGCGAATATGAGCGGCTCGACACCATTGGGAAGAATAAACTGGCTGCAATGATCCGGGCCGCAGAGGCAGGGGAGCCGTACACGA
>JBMCLC010000292.1:0-3591 GCA_048614715.1 Oceanidesulfovibrio sp. | reverse complement strand
CGCGCCGCAGGGAGTAGATGACCTCGCGCTGCTGGTTCATGACGTTGTCAAAGTCCAGCAACTGCTTGCGGATGTCGAAGTTGTGGGCCTCCACCCTGCGCTGGGCGTTTTCGATGGCCTTGGAAACCATCTTGTTTTCAATGGCCTGGCCTTCCTCCATGCCGAGCCGCTCCATGAGGCCGGAGATGCGGTCCGAACCGAAGAGCCGCAGCAGATCGTCATCCAGTGCGAGGTAGAAGCGCGAGGACCCGGGGTCTCCCTGGCGGCCCGCGCGGCCGCGGAGCTGGTTGTCGATGCGCCGGCTCTCGTGGCGCTCCGTGCCCAGGATGTGCAGGCCGCCCTTCTCGCGCACGCCTTCGCCGAGCTTGATGTCCGTACCGCGACCGGCCATGTTCGTGGCGATGGTCACCTTGCCCTGCTCGCCCGCGTCGGCCACGATCTCGGCCTCGCGTTCGTGCTGCTTGGCGTTGAGCACGTCGTGCGGCACGCCGCGCTTTTTGAGCATCCTGGACAGGAGCTCGGATTTTTCAATGGAGATGGTGCCCACAAGCACGGGCTGGCCGTTCTTGTGCAGCTCGCGGATGTCTTCCACGATGGCGTTGAACTTCTCCTCCTGCGTGCGGTAGATGGCGTCCGGGTAGTCCCGGCGGATCATGGGCACGTTGGTGGGGATGACTGTGACGTCGAGATTGTAGATTTCCTTGAACTCCACGGCCTCGGTATCCGCCGTGCCTGTCATGCCGGCGAGCTTGTCGTACATGCGGAAGAAGTTCTGGAAGGTGATGGAGGCCAGGGTCTGGTTTTCGGCCTCGACCTTCACGCCCTCCTTGGCCTCCAGGGCCTGGTGCAGGCCGTCGGAGAACCGGCGGCCGGGCATGAGCCGGCCCGTGAACTCGTCCACGATGACCACTTGGCCTTCCTTGACGATGTAGTCCACGTCCCGCTCGAACAGGTTGTGCGCCTTGAGGGCCTGGAGCACGTGGTGCTGGAGGGTGATGTTTGCCTGGTCGTAGAGGTTCTCGATGCCCAGCATCTGCTCCAGCTTGGCCACGCCGTCCTCGGTGAGGGAGACGCTGCGGGCCTTCTCGTCCACGGTGAAGTGCGTCTCGTTCTTGAGACTCGGGATATAGGTGTTGATGCGCGCGTACAGGGCTGTGGAGTCGCTGGACGGGCCGGAGATAATCAGCGGCGTGCGCGCCTCGTCGATCAGGATCGAGTCCACCTCGTCCACGATGCAGTAGTGCAGTTCACGCTGGACGAGCTGTTCCTTGTAGAACTTCATGTTGTCGCGCAGGTAGTCGAAGCCGAACTCGTTGTTGGTTCCGTAGGTGATGTCGGACCCGTAGGCGGCCTGGCGCTCTTTCTCGTCCAGGCCATGGATGATGGTGCCCACGCTGAGCCCGAGAAACTCGTAGACGGCTCCCATCCATTCGGCGTCGCGCCTGGCCAGGTAGTCGTTCACGGTGATCACGTGCACGCCCTTGCCTTCCAGGGCGTTGAGCACCACGGGCAGCGTGGCTACAAGCGTCTTGCCCTCACCGGTCTTCATCTCCGCTATCTTGCCTTCGTGCAGCACCATGCCGCCGATGAGCTGGACGTCGAAGTGGCGCATGCCCAGCGCGCGTACGGAGGCCTCGCGCACCAGGGCGAATACCTCGGGCAAAACGTCGTCCAGCCTCGAGCCGCCGGCGACCTGCTCCCGCAACTCGGCGATGCGTTTCGGAAAGTCCTCGTCCGCGAGCTTCTGCATCTCGGGTTCGAGGGTGTTGATAGCCTGGACGCGAGGCTGGAGGGATTTCAGGTACCGCTCGTTTTTCGAGCCGATGACCTTGTTGACGAGCGAAGAAATCATGGAAGGGACTCCTTGGGAACGCCAACCCCCGAATAATGAACGGGTACGGTCAGGAAGGGTCGGCGATAATCCCGATATGTTCGGGTAACTCGTTATTTCAAAGCGAGACGTGTTGCAATGTCAACCGGCGTTCGGGACGAAAGTTTCCAGCCAGTGGCCCACGGCAACGCCGGAAGGAGCCGTGGCTTTGAGATGCAGGACGCAGCCCGAACATCCCGTGAGCACCAGGCTGCCGGATGGAGGATCGAGCCGGGTCCACAGCGAATCCGCCACCTTGCGCGACAATGCCGGCGCGCCGAGCTGCATGATGCCGCCCATGCCGCAGCACACGTCGCCGGTGGTGCCGGCGTAGCGTGCGCCCAGCGCCCGCGCCAGCAGCGCCTCGTCCGCTCCGGCGCCTGCCTGGCCGCTGCCGTGGCAGGGTTTGTGGTAATACACGGCCGACGGCGGCTCGGACACGGCCACCACCTCCGTCCCCGCCATGGGGCTGGCCAGGGAGACCACGGCCTTGCGCCATTGTTCGGCCTCGCCCTGCTCCCAGCCGAGATCCGCCTCCGGATACGAACGCAGGCCGCAGCGGCAGGTCGCGCAGAACGTGACCATGAGCGGTCGCCCCGCCTTGCGCCAGGCCAGCACGTTTGTCAGCTGGGCCTCGCGCTGGGCCTCTTCGCAGCCGGCGTGGCCCAGGGTGCAGCCGCAGCAGGCCCAGGCCGGCGTCTTTTCGGGCGCGCCGAAACCGAGGCCCGCGAGCAGCTCCGCTGCGCGTCGCGTCCACTCTGGAAACAGCCGGCGCGCGGTGCATCCAGGAAATATGGCGGCCTTTCTCCCCATGCCTGCGTCCACGAACTTGGACACGCGGAGGAACGGCTCCAGGGCGGGCCCTGCGCCCATGGTCTTGAACGCATCGTAGCGGGGCGCGGGCTCCTCGCCGCCCTCGGGCAGCCGCCGGGAGAGCCAGGCGAGAGCCGGCCACAAGGCCCCGCCCTTTTCGATCCACTGTTTCCACAACCACTGCGTGAGGTCCGGGTGCGCCTTGCGCAGTGCGGCCACGGCGTCCGGCGCGCACAACCCCTGCGGGCAGGCCTTCTCGCACCGGCCGCAAGCCAGACAAAGCCCGGCAAGGTCTGCCACGCGCTTGCCCTGGAGCCGGGCAGGGTCCTGCCGCAGCACTTGCGCGAGCGTATGCTTGGCCTTGGGGGAAAGCTCCTCGCGCCCTGTGGCGGAAACCAGCGGACAGACTTCCAGGCACCGGCCGCACAGTATGCATTCCCTGGCCGGGGCCGCGGTCCCGCAATCGTTCGTGGCGTGCAATGGGCGCATCTTTTGGAAATAATCATTCCTTGCCGCTTGAAAAGACGGAACAACGGAATTCCCGGGAGGATCACCATCCCTTGCCGGGATTCATGATGTTGCGGGGATCGAAGGCGTGCTTGACGCCGGCCATGAGCGAGCGTTCCGCCGGTCCGAGCTGCTTGTGGACGTGGGCCGCCTTGGCCAGGCCCACGCCGTGCTCGCCGGAAATGCTGCCCCCCAGCGAGAGCGTGAGCGCAAGAACGTGCTCCTTGGCCGCCAGGGCGCGGCTGCGCTCCTCGGCGTCGCTGGCGTCGTGCATGATGTTCACGTGGATGTTGCCGTCGCCCAGATGGCCGAAAGTCAGGATGGTCAGGCCGGCGTCGCGGCCGATCTCGCGAATTTTAACCAACCCTTCCAGGAGCTTGCCGCGCGGCAGGGTGATATCG
>JBMCLC010000291.1:0-3595 GCA_048614715.1 Oceanidesulfovibrio sp. | reverse complement strand
CATGAGAACAGTCCGCATTATCGGGCCAAGCTCGACGCCGCCGGAGTGGAACCCGGCGACATCCGCAGTCTGGACGACCTGACGAAACTGCCCTTCAGCACGGTGGACGACCTGCGCGACGGCTACCCGCTGCCGCTGTTGAGCGTGGCCGAGGACGAGGTCGTGCGCATCCACGCTTCCTCCGGCACCACGGGCAAGCGCAAGATCCTAGCCTACACGCAGAACGACATTGACACCTGGAAGGAGATGTTCGCCCGCTGCTACGAACTGGCAGGTCTCACCCGGCGGGACCGCGTGCAGATAGCCGTGGGCTACGGGCTGTGGACAGCCGGAGCGGGTTTCCAGCTGGGCTGCGAGCGGTTCGGCGCCATGGCCGTGCCGGTGGGGCCGGGCAACCTGGAAATGCAACTCTCCCTGGCGGAGGACGTGCAGGCCACCTGCCTGTGCTCCACGGCGTCCATGGCCCTGCTCATGGGCGAGGAGGCGCAGAAGCGCGGCATGGCGGATCGCCTCGCCCTGAAGCGCTGCATATTTGGCGCGGAGACCCACAGCCGGAAGATGCGCGACTCCTTCACCGAGCAGTTGGGGCTGGAGGACAGTTTCGACATCGCCGGCCTCACCGAGCTCTACGGCCCGGGCACGGCGCTGGAATGCCAGGCCCACGAGGGGCTGCACTACTGGGCCGACATCTTCATCCTGGAGATTATCGATCCCGAGACCCTGGAGCCGGTCGCCCCGGGCGAGGTGGGCGAAATGGTGGTGACCTCTCTGAGGAAGGAGGCCGCTCCGCTGATACGCTACCGCACCAGGGACCTCACCCGCCTGATGCCGGGCGCGTGCTCCTGCGGCGTGGCCATGCCCCGCCACGCGCCCATCATGGGCCGCTCGGACGACATGATCATCTACCGCGGGGTGAACATCTACCCGGGCCAGATCGCCGATGTGCTCGAGCAGTACCCGCGCCTGTCCTCGGAATACCGTATCTTCCTGGAGCGCCGGGAAGGACGGGACACCATGGCGATCAAGGTGGAGCGCAAGCCCGGGGTGGAGCAGTCCGGGGACGAGGAGAGCGCCGCCGCGTTCGCCGCTGCGCTTCGCGACAAGCTGCTGGCGAGGGCCACGGTGGAGATTCTGGAGCCGGGCGAACTGCCCCGGTCCTTTGCCAAATCCAAGCGGGTGGTGGACGACCGGGAATAACCGGCGCTCAGAGGTGGACGTCCACGGAGAGCTCGATCATCTGACTGGCCCAGGCCGTGGCCTGTGCGTGCGACGCGGCGGCGAGCTGTTGATCGATGTCGGTTTGCGCAAGCACGTCCATCGCTTCGTCCCAGAGGCCCCCATCCAGTGAGTTGAGCATGGAGAACCAGGTTCCGTAGACGGAATCCTGGCCAAGGAGCGCGTTCTTGATGGACGGATCCAGGGGCAGATCCGCTGTGGCGTCCTCCATGGTCGTGCCCAGGAGCACGTCGAGCATGGAGAAAAGCCCAAGCAGGAACATGGATTCGCCCGTGCCGGGAGGGTTGTTCAGGGCGTTGGAGACCAGCTCCATGAATTTGGCCCGGCGCACGGACAGAAAGGCGAGCTCCTTGCCCAGGGGGCCCGGCTCCAACTCGGTGAGCACGGCCGCCATGATCCATTGGCGCAGGGCGTCGCTGCCCAGCAGGCTCACGGCTTGCTGGAGCGAGGAGATTTTCCTGGCCAGGCCGTAGTAGGCTGAGTTGATGTGCCGCAGCAGGCGGTAACTCAGGGAGACATCTGTGGCGATGAGCTGGGCAAGCTCGGAGACCTCGAAATCCTTGGTGGAAAGCTTGCTGAGCATGCGCAGCTTGGCGAGCTTGCTCGAGGGCAGCGAGCGGCCGGAGATGATGCGCGGACGCATGAGCCGGTTGCCCTGGAACAGATCGTAGCACAAGGCTTGGGCGAGCTGCATGCTCTGAGCGTCGGAGACCTTTTCGGCCAGCATGGTGAACGATCCGTACCGCCGGAGCTTCTGGGTGAGCTTGATGAGCTCGACGTGGTTGAACTCGAGGAAATCCACCTTGACGATATCCACAAGGGACAGGAACGGTTCGAGCCGCGGCTGTCCGGAATAATCGTCCAGGGCGAAGGCGTAGCCGGCTTTCTTGTAACGTTTGACAGCCTTGATCACTTCGTCCGTTGCCGGCGTGTTCTCCAGTATTTCTGCGACAATACGGTCCGGCGGCAGGGCGTACAGGGCGTCGCGCACCAGGAGGTCGTGGGTGAAGTTGATGCAGAACTTGCGCGTGTTGTCGGAGGGGCTGGCAGCCAGGGAAAGGCCATCGGCGATGATCTTGGATGTGGCGAGATCGGGGTTGTCGAACCTTGCGACCATGGCCTCCGCGCAGTTGCGGAACAGCAACTCATAGCCCCAGATTTGGCCGGCCCGGTTGAAGATGGGTTGGCGGGCGACAAAAATGTGGCAATGGGTCTCGGCATTGCACCAAGTCGCGGGCTGCGGTGCCTCGGAAGCTTCGGCGGCGTTGGTTTGCTCGTGCGCAAGGGAGGCTCCGGACTTTGATCCGGCCACGTCCTTGCGCAGTTTGAAGAACCCTTTCGCCACGTTCCCTCCCTGGTTGCGACAGGGGGGAAATCGTGCGGAATTGGCGCGAGTGGGCTGTTTGAAGGGCCAGTCCGCGACAAATCCGCCCCCCCGGGGTGCCGCACGGAACGTCTTTCTCTCATGGCTGTTCGAGCCGTAGATATGGAAAAGAAGTCGTATACTAGGCAACGATCCTATCGAAATGCAAGGGAAAAGTTATGGCATCAGCGGCGCCATGGCGAGTCCATCGGCCAAGGGCAGCCCGCTCATGAGGTTGGCGCAGGCAACGGCCTGGCCCGAGGCGCCCCGGCAGAGATTGTCGATGGCGGAGACGACCACGGCGCGGCTGGTGCGCGGATCGACCACGAGGCCGATGTCGCAGAACATGGTTCCGCGGACCCAGCGCGTTTCGGGCAGTCGTCCCGGCGGCAACACCCGGACGAACTCGTGCCCGGCGTACGTATCGGCGTATATTTCGTAGAGCGATTCCACTGAAGGCGTTTCGCCGAGGAACCGCGCATAGAGCGTGGTCAGTATGCCCCGGTTGATGGGCAGAAGATGCGGGTTGAAAGACACCGTGAGCTTAGAGCCCGCGATCCGGGAAAGCTCCTGCTCGATCTCCGGTGTGTGGCGGTGCTTGCCGAGGTTGTAGGCCCGGAACGAGTCCACGACTTCGCAGAACAGCGTGCCCGTGGCGGCCTTGCGGCCGGCGCCGCTGGCGCCGGACTTGGAGTCGGCCACCAGGGAGTCCGTTTCCACCAGTCTGTGGCGCAGCAGGGGCAGAAGTCCCAGGATGACGGATGTGGGATAGCAGCCCGGATTGGCCACGAGCCGCGTCCTGGCGATGGCGTCGGCGTACAGCTCGGGCAGGCCGTACACCGCCTCCCTGATCAAGCCGGCGTGGCGGTGCTCCAGGCCGTACCATTCGGCGTAGGCGTCCGTGTCGCGCAGTCGGAAATCGGCGGAGAGGTCCACCACCTTCACGTCCCGGTCGATGAGCTCGGCAGCCATGTCCATGGCCGCGCCGTGGGGCAC
>JBMCLC010000290.1:0-3610 GCA_048614715.1 Oceanidesulfovibrio sp. | reverse complement strand
CACCCAGTCCGCCGTGGCCATGCTCTCGCAGGCCAACTCCCTGCCGCGAATGGCCATGCAGCTCCTGGGCTAGCCCGTAACGAGCTGACCACGCCGTCACCGACCGTACAGGCCGGCCCGCAAAGCGGGCCGGCCTTTTACATGCGCGGCGGCCTGCGTTGTTTCGATCCTCCACACTACGTTCCGTTGACTGGCCAGACGCCAGAGCGTATTCTGAGCATTGGAGGACACGTGAAGTGACCGACCAATCCGACAAGAAGAAAATGTCACGGCGCGAGCTGTTCACCTCGCTCCGACCCAATGGCCTGGGACAGTGGGCCGACCGCTGGCGTTCCGGTCTGGCCGACGGCCTGGACGGATGTCTGCCGGACGAGAAGCACGATTCCGCGCCCAATGCCGACGCCCCCCCGGCCGATCTTCCGGGTCACTCCCTGGAAGCCATCAGCCGCGGCCATCCGGACGAGGCCATCGCCGCCTTGCGCACCTTTGTGAAGCGCAACCCAAAGGACCGCGAAGCGCGCCTCCTGTTGGGCCGCGTGCTTTACAGGGACGGCGCCATTGTGCAGAGCCGTGTGGAATTCGAGCGCATTGTCCGCGATTCAAGCGCGGACAGCCAGAGCCGCTGGCCCGCATCCTGCGCCGTGCTCTTTCTGGCCTGCGCCCTGGCCCGGTGCGGCAAGCTGCACAAGGCGGCTTCCGTGCTCCGCAACGCCGAGGACGTGGACCGGCCCCAGGCCGCCGACACTTTGGCCCGACTGGCCGAGGCGCTCGATTCTTTCGCCCGGCGTGATGATTCGGAAGACGCCTCCCTGGACGCCGCCGTGGACGGCCTGGCCGCCACCCTGGAAAACTACATCGAGGCGGCATACCCCTCCCAGATGGAGATGGCGGCCGATCTCGCCGCCGCCCAACCACCCGGTACATCCGACAATGGCGGGGCAAAGGACGCGACGTAGGATTGCCCTCCGCCTCCTTTGTCCGTGTGTCTCAACCGGCATCAACCGAACACGTTCGAACCTGCCCCCAATGCAGCAACACGGAGGCCCTTTGTTCATGAAGAATGACTCCCGATCCACCACGAACCGCAACTCCGTCGCGGCGCTCGTTTTGTGCGCGGCACTGCTCGTAAGCGTCCTGCCCGCCGACGCCGCCGCGCAGCTGGACATCGTGAAGGCCGCCAACAACGCCATACGCGCCCAGCAGGCCGGCGACCGCCACGAGGCTCTGAAGCTCTACACGATGATCATCGAATCGCAGGAGCTCAACCCAGGCGAGCATTTGCTCACCTATGTCTACAACAACCGCGGCGTGCTGTGGCGCGATTTCGGCAAGTACGAAAAAGCCGTCGCAGATTTCACCCAAGCCATAGAGAACAGGCCTGACGCGGTGAGCTACATGTCTCGCGGCAACACATGGGTGGACCTGGGCGAGGACGAGCGGGCGATCCAGGACTACACCGCGGCCATCGAGATGCGTCCGGACTACGCCCGGGCATACAACCACCGGGCTTTCGCTTGGCTGAATCTGGGGCACAAGGACAACGCCAGGGCCGATTTCGACCGGGCCCGGCGGTTCGATCCCTCGATCGAAAACCTCACCATCGACTAGTCCCCTCCGGCCTACGCGACCAAACAAAAAGGCCGTCCGGCATGTTCGCCGGACGGCCTTTCACTATGCGAAAAATCGGGGCTCAGGCTAGTTGCATTCGAACGTGCCGTAGAAATTCACGGAAATGATCTCGTACTCGACGCGACCGCGGGGGACATCCACCACCACCTCGTCGCCCACTTCCTTGCCCAGGAGCGCGCGACCCACAGGAGACATCACGGAAATGGAGCCCTTGCAGGGGTCGGACTCGTCTGGACCGAGCAACGTGTACTTCTTGGTATCGCCGGTCTCCAGATCTTCGATTTCCACGGTGGCGCCGAAGATGACTGTGTCGCCGCCCAGCGTCTTCAGGTCGATGACGTTGAACTGCGGCATGCGCGACTCGATGTAGTTGATGCGCGCTTCGAGCATGCCCTGGCGTTCCCGCGCGGCGTCGTAGCCGGCGTTCTCCTTGAGATCGCCCTCCTCGCGGGCTTCCTTGATGGCCTGAATGACTTCGGGCCGTTCCTTCTTGAGCCGTTCGAGCTCTTCCTTGAGTCGCTTGTGTCCTTCCTGAGAAATGGGAATACTGCTCATAACAATTCCTTGAGGAATAAAATGATCCTTCGGTTGTGGAATGGGGGGGGCACGTCGAATACCGTTCGCGGCGCGCTGGCGCGCCGACGGTCGACCAATTCGGCATCCGAGGGAAAATGGTTGGTAAGGCATATGGGCACTCTGGTCAAGTATTCCTTCGGACTTTCCTGAAACCGGCCCACTCGCATTTCCGGGCCGCATCCGCGACGCACCGGTTTTCGGCATTGGAAAATTCAGGCGTATTCTGTATTGCTCCTGTGCAGATCGCCCGAAAACCCTTCGACCTGACAACGAGATTGTTCCATGATGTTGACCGCTTCGCAACGAAACGAGCTTCGCAAACGCATGCTGCGCGAGATATCCGCTTTGCAGACCGCCATCGCCCGGCTGGAGGAAGGCCTTGCTCCTGTGGCGCCGGACGTGGCCATCGGCAGGCTCTCCCGGTTGGACACCATGCTCAATCAGGGCATCAACCAGTCCTCCTTGTCCCAGTCACGGACGCGGCTTGTCCGGCTCCAGCACGCCCTCAAACGCATCGACGAACCGGGTTTCGGCGAATGCGCGGAATGCGGCGAGGCCATTCCCATAGCCCGGCTCCTGGCCCTTCCCGAATGCGAGCTGTGCGTGGAGTGCGCCGAGTAGCATTTTCCTCGCACCCACTGGCCCATCCCGGCCGCATCGTATTTTTTTCCGGATACGACTCCCCGCCACCACGGCCCAGCTCGTTCTGGACATCGAGGAACGCACCTGCACCATGGAGCGCCGGCCCCGCTGCCTGCAGACCGTGCCGCGCATCGCCGGCCTGGTGCACAAGGCCCGCGCCGCCGGCATGCCCGTAGTCTAAAGCCTGACTTCCAAAGGCGCGGTCGAGACCATCCTGAAGCCGGTGGCCCCGGAGGAAGGCGAGTCCGTCGTCCCCTCCAGCGTGGACAATTTCTGGAAGACCCAGGTCGAATCGATCCTGGAAGAAATGGGTGTGCAGAATGTCATCGTGACCGGCACCGCGGCACCCGGCGCTGTGCTCCACACGGCCACGGCCGCCGGGTTCCGGGGTATGGGCGTTATCCTGCCCGTGACAGCCTCTCTGCCAGCGATCCGTACGCGGAACAAGCCGCCGTGGAACTGCTGCGCACCGGGCCGGGAACGCGAAGGCGCATCATTCTCACGCGCAGCGACCGCATCGTGTTTCCCACGCCGGCTCCCTGAGGCAACGTTTCCAAAGCGCCGACGCTCCCCGAAGCTTAATGGCTGAAGGCATGCCGCCCGAAGTCATGACGCCGCGCCGCACAGGACGTGCCCGGGTGGTTTTCCGATACGCAGGTGGCCTTCGGACACGGCGGAACGAAGCCGGATGAATTCACGGCTCGGGGCGTATCGTTTTTTCTTGCGCGAGAACCGCTCCAGGCATAATTTGGGCGGCCCATGT
>JBMCLC010000289.1:0-3622 GCA_048614715.1 Oceanidesulfovibrio sp. | reverse complement strand
GAACTGCTCTTCCGCCAGGGACTGAACGCTCATGTCGCCGAAATTATCGATCCGCAGCAGGCTACCCTGAGTGTGGCCACCTGCGGCTTCCTCCGGTCCACAGAGGATATGCTTCCCGGCCAGAAGCTCTTCATCAACATTCCGGGCTCCCTCATTCTGGACGGCGTTCCGCAGGCCTTGCCCCGAAACAGAATCGTGGTTGAAATCCTGGAGCACGAGGAGCTTACCAGCCAGTTGCTCGGCGCGATCTCCGAACTCAAGGAGCAGGGCTTCAGCTTCGCCATCGATGACTACACGGGCGACCCGGACCTTGATCCGCTGCTGCCGCTGGCGTCGATGATCAAGGTGGACCTGCTCGGCGTCAAGCCCGAGATGCTGCCCGGCATTGTGAACAAACTGCGCCGCTACGAGGTGTTCCTGGTCGCAGAAAAAGTGGAGGACGCCCGCACTTTCAACCGCTGCAAGAAGCTGGGGTTCGAGCTGTTCCAGGGCTACTTCTTCGCCAGGCCGGAGAACCTCGAGAGCCGCAGGGCGCCGGCGGCTTCGGCCGTCAAGCTGCGGATTCTCAAAAAACTCGAGGAGGACCTTGAAATCGACGAGTTGGCCGAGCTCGTGTCGACCGACCCCTCCCTGGCTTACCGACTGCTGCGTTTCATGAACTCCTCGGCTTTCACCTTCATGCAGGAGATCACCTCCGTCCACCACGCCGTGCGGCTTGTCGGGTTGCCGCAGGTGAAGCACTGGCTCCGGCTGGTCATCGTCGCCGGACTCAAGGACAAGGACGCCTCGCCCGAACTGCTGATGATGAGCATCACCAGGGCCAAGTATCTGGAGCTTCTGGCCAGCGAGCCGGACAGGGAGTCGTTCTTCATGCTCGGGCTGCTTTCGCTCATGGATGTCATCATGCAGCTGCCCATGCAGGAGGTCCTCAGACACGTGCCGCTGGAACAACATCTGGCCGATGCCATGGCCGAGAACGCTGGCCCCCTGCACGACTACCTGGAGAGCGCCCGGGCCTTGGAGCGCGCGGACTGGTCCGCCGTGGACCAGCTCACTCAGCGCCTCGGCCTGGACCCAGCCCTGGTGCAGCGCAGCTACGACCAGGCCATGTTCTGGGCCACCACGATATTCAAAGAGGTGGCGTGACCCCACGAGCCAACCTGAGTCCGGTTTCCAACGAACCGACCCATGCGGTATCAGGATTGTGAACATCACAGTACCGCATCAGACGGGAAGGGCACGGCCCGACGGCGCAGATCACCCCTGGGCCACGGCCGGCTGGTTGGCGTGCTGGTCTGGATGACGCCAGACGGCCATTGCCTCAGGCCAGCGACTTCTCAATCTCGCCGGGCACGAGGACCTCAATCCGGTCGCCGGCAAAGCGGGTCAGCCCGTACTCGATGGGCTTGCCGGTATGGTCCACGTTCACGTACTCGATGACCAGCATGGGATGGCCGGAAGGCAAACCCAGCTCGTGGGCTTCGGCCAGCCCCGCCGTTCTTGTGGATATACGGCTCTCCTTGCGTGTGCACACGTGGATGCCGATCTTGCGGTAGGACTGGTCTATGGACCGTGTCTCCTTGTACGCGTCCAGGAGGCCGGCCATGCCTTCGGTGGGAAAGAACTGGGAGGTGATGAACAGCCGCTTGCCCAGGCTCTCCCCGCAGGCCTCGATGTGAATGACGGGCGACTGCGGGGGAACGTCCAGGCGCGCGGCCACCACCCCGGTGGCGGGAACGATGCCCCCCTGGAGGAAACGGTTCTGCCCGCTTCTGGCGACGTGGGACGCGACGTCCCGGCAGTGGCGCTGGGTGCGCGGACTGATGCTGGCTCCGGCCTCGTTCTGGATTACGGTGCCGCGGCCGTGCTCGGTGCGGACCACGCCATCCTCCTGCAGAGATTTGAGGGCGCGGCGCACGGTATGGCGCGCCACGCGGAAACGCCGGGACAAAGAGCATTCCGAGGGAAGGCTCTCGCCCGGTAGATACACGCCGCCCTTGATCTCCTTGAGAAGGATGCCATGGACCTGCCGCCACAACGGCAGACCGCTCTCTCGTTCGAGTCCCATGGTCGCCCCCTTCTGGACGCGGCCATAGTATCGCAGCCCCAGGACTACGGGTGTCACAGGCGTGACGGCGATGTGAAGTTCCGACTGTTTTTCTGTGACAAAAGCGGCAGCCGTGCCAAACCCAAAGCGCCGATTCCCCGAGGGAGCCGGCGCTCGATGTGCGATATCTTGAGACGGAGGGCTAAGATTCCGATAAGGTGCTGCCGGCCGCGCTTCACCCCGCGCCGGGGGCCGCCGGAGGCAAAAACATCCTACAGAATCTGGCTCAGGAAGAGCTTGGTGCGCTCGTTTTCCGGATTGACGAAGAAGTGCTCGGGCGTGCCCACCTCCACGATGGCGCCGTGGTCCATGAACAGCACGCGGTCGGCCACCTCGCGGGCAAAGCCCATCTCGTGGGTCACCACCACCATGGTCATGCCCTCCTTGCCCAGGGCCTTCATCACGTCGAGAACCTCGCCGATCATCTCCGGATCCAGGGCCGAGGTCGGTTCGTCGAAGAGCATCACCTTGGGGTCCATGCACAGGGCGCGGGCTATGGCCACGCGTTGCTGCTGGCCGCCGGAGAGCTGGTCCGGGTACGCGGCGGATTTGTCGTGGATGCCGACCTTTTCCAAAAGGCCCATGGCCTTTTGCTTGGCCTCCTTGGAGCCGCGCTTGCGCACCACGGTCTGGGCGATGGTCAGGTTCTCCAGCACGCTCTTGTGCGGAAAGAGGTTGAAGGACTGGAAGACCATGCCCACGTCCGCGCGCACCTTGTTGATATTGGTCTTGGAATCCAGGATGTCCACGCCGTCGATGAGGATATGTCCTTCGTCCGCGTATTCCAGACGGTTCAGGCAACGCAGAAAGGTGGATTTGCCCGAGCCGGAGGGCCCGATGACCACAACCACCTCCCCGGCCTCCACCGTGGTGGAGACGTCCCTGAGCGCATGGACCTTCTCGGGCGTGTAGAAGTATTTGTTGATCTGTTTGACTTCAATCATCAGGACACCATCTTCCTCTCCATCCATTGCAGCAGCATGGACAGGGCGAAAGTAAGAACGAGGTACAGAAGCGCGCAGACGATCCAGAGCTCGAAGGGCATCAGGCTTCCGCTAACCATCTCACGCGTCGCCTTGGTCAGCTCCCTGATTGCGATGATGCCGAGCAGGGAGGAGTCCTTGACCAGGCTGATGAACTGGCCGGCCAGAGGCGGGAGAATGCGTTTGATGGCCTGGGGCAGTACGATGTGGAGCATGCACTGCGAGGAGTTCATGCCCAGGGAGCGCGCCGCTTCCACCTGGCCGCGATGGATGGACTGGATGCCGGCGCGGACGATCTCCGCGATATAGGCGCCGGCAAAGGTGGCCAGCGAGGCCACGCCGAACCACAACGGCGGCACCTGCGGCAATCCCTTGGCCACGAGCAGCTGGTTTACCAGGGTGCCGAACACGAAGTACCAGATGAATATCTGCACGAGCAGCGGCGAGCCGCGGATGAGCTCGATATACGTGATGGCCGACCACTTGAGCGCGGGATTTTCCGATAGTCTGGCCAGCCCGGCGAGCAGGCCTA
>JBMCLC010000288.1:0-3623 GCA_048614715.1 Oceanidesulfovibrio sp. | reverse complement strand
CGAGGAGGCGGTCGCGAAGATGATCCAGTCCATGTACATGGCCTGGGGCTTCCGCGTGCCGGTGTACCCCAAGATATCCGCATCCAGCACCTCGCTGGCCGTGCTCAACAACCTGGTGCGCAACCCCTACGCCGCGGCCCTGGCCGTAGACGGCGAGGACGGCGGCACCGGCGCGGCCTACAACGTCTCCATCAACCACATGGGCCATCCCATCGCCAGCAATCTGCGCAGCTGCTACCTCAACCTCGTGGCGCAGGGCCGGCAGAACGAGCTGCCCATCATCGCCGGCGGCGGCATTGGCAAGAACGGCAACCTGGCCGCCAACGCCGCCTCGCTCATCATGCTGGGCGCCAGCGCCGTGCAGGTGGGCAAGTACATAATGCAGGCCGCGGCAGGCTGCGTCGGCTCCGAGGGCGACCGCTGCAACATCTGCAACATCGGCCTGTGCCCCAAGGGCATTACCTCGCAGGATCCGCGCATCTACCGCCGGCTCGATCCGGAGAAGGTTGCCGAGCGCGTGGTGGACGTCTACCTGGCCTTCGATACGGAGTTGCGCAAAATATTTGCGCCTCTGGGCCGGTCCACCTCCCTGCCCATCGGCATGTCCGACGCTCTGGGCATTGCGGACAAGGACGCCGCCGATCTGCTGAAAATACAGTACGTGGTGTAGGACAGCCAATCCACGCAACATTCAAGACGCTTCGAGCTGAACATGGGAAATCCCGTCACAATACACGGTTTGGATAACGGCCAGCGCATCGAATCGCGAATCCTCGAGGAACGCATCCAACGCGCCGTCCTCCAGGGAGCGCGCGAGCTCGTCATAGAAGCATGCGGTCAGCACGGCCTGGGCGGCCGTCTCTGGATATCCAAGGACGAGCCCATCACCATCACCATCAACGGTTCAGCCGGCCAGCGCGTCGGGTCCATGGGCTTCCCCAACACCCGCATCGAGATCATGGGTCCCGCCTCGGACGACGTGGGCTGGCTCAACGCCGGCGCCGAGATCATCGTCCACGGCAACGCTTCCAACGGCATCGGCAACGCCATGGCCCAGGGCAAGATCTACATCGGCGGGAACATCGGCTCCCGCGGCATGACCATGACCAAGTGCAACCCGCGCTTCGCCCCGCCGGAGCTGTGGGTCCTCGGCTCGGCCGGCGACTACTTCGCCGAGTTCATGGCCGGCGGCGTGGCCGTGGTCTGCGGCATTGAACCCCAGAACCCGGACAACGTGCTCGGCTACCGGCCCTGCGTGGGCATGGTCGGCGGCTCGATATTTTTTCGCGGCCCCCACAGTGGCTTCTCCACGATCGACGCCCATGAGAGTCCAATCTCGGACGAGGATTGGGAGTGGCTCACCACGAACATGCGCACCTACCTGGAAGCCATCGGCAGGCCGGAGCTCCACGACACCCTCACCGTGCGCACGGACTGGCAGCTCATCAAGGCCAAGAGTCCCCTGGAAAAGAAAGGCACGCCACGCCGCTCCATCGGCGAGTTCCGCAAGCAGGTGTGGGAACCGGGACTCGGCGGCGGCATGATCGACGACCTCGTGGATATCGACCGCAGCCCCATCACGCTCATTCCCACCGGAGAGATGCGCCGCTTCGTGCCCTTGTGGGAGAACCACAAGCGCATCGCCCCGTGCGAGCAGAGCTGCCCAACGGGCATGCCCGTGCAGGAGCGCTGGCGGCTGGTGCGCGCCGGCCAGACCGACGAGGCCATGGACCTGGCCCTGGCCTACACGCCGTTCCCGGCCACGGTCTGCGGCTACCTGTGTCCCAACCTCTGCATGCAGGGCTGCACCCGCGCGGCTTCCAATCTCATACCCGTGGACATGCGGATCATGGGCAAGCAGGGCGTCTCCACCAAAATCCCCGAACTCCCCCAGCTCTGCGGCAAGCGCGTGGCCGTTGTCGGCGGCGGACCCGGCGGCATTTCCGCCGCCTGGCAGCTGCGTCTCAAGGGCTACGACGCCGTGGTCTACGACATGGAAGAAAGCCTTGGCGGCAAGATTGCCTCGGCCATTCCGGAGAGCCGCATCCCACGGGAGGTTGTGGAGGCCGAGATCAAGCGCGCCCAGGATGTGCTGCCCCACGTCCACCTCAAGCAGAAGCTGAGCGCGGATCAGTTCATCCAGCTCAGGGAAGAATTCGATTTCGTGGTACTGGCCACGGGCGCGCACAAGCCGCGCAAGATACCCGTGCCCGGCAACGAGCTGGCCATGACAGCGCTGGACTTTCTGCGGGACGCCAAGAAGGATCAGGTGACTCCTGGCAAGCGCATGGTCATCATCGGCGCGGGCAACGTGGGGTGCGACGTGGCGACGGAAGCCGCGCGCCTGGGTGCCGAGGACATCACGCTCATCGATATCCAGAAACCCGCCGCCTTCGGTAAGGAGAAGCACGAGGCCGAGGAGGTGGGCGCGAAGTTCCGCTGGCCCTGCTTCACCAAGGAGATTACCGAGGAGGGCGTGGTGCTCCAGACCGGCGAGCTGCTGCCCGCGGACACCGTGGTCTTCTCCATTGGCGACGCCCCGGACGTGGAGTTCCTGCCGGACACCATCGCCACTGAGCGCGGCCATGTGACCGTGAACGAGCATTTCCAGACCACGGACAACAAGGTCTTCGCCATCGGCGACATCGTGAAGCCGGGACTGCTGACCGACGCCATCGGCGCGGGCCGCAAGGCAGCCCAGGCCATAGACGACCTGGCCAGCGGCCGCCGGCCCATGCAGGACACCCGCACCATGGTGGAGTACGACCGCATCAAGCTCGAATACTTCGATCCTCGCATCAACACCTTCAACACGCTGGAGCAGTGCGCCGGCGAGTGTTCCTCCTGCGGCGCGTGTCGGGATTGCGGACTGTGCGAGGCCCTGTGCCCCACGAACGCCATCTCCCGCATCCAGGAGCCGGGCAAACGCTACGAGTACGTTTCCGACCCGGAAAAGTGCATCGGCTGTGGCTTCTGCGCAGGCGCCTGTCCTTGCGGCGTGTGGGAGATGATCGAGAACGCACCGCTCTAGCAACGATTCGGCGAATCCGTCTGTACAGCATTTGAAGGCCGTCCTCCGGGGCGGCCTTTTTTCATGTGGTGGGGATGTGATGGAGGAAACTCGAACGCCGCGGTGGGTTTACACGGTTGCAGTCATCCGCTACCTCAGGGCCTGATCATATTCGTTGATCGGCTACGTGGAAGAGAAATCATACCAGGAGGATAGTCCATGACGGTTTGCCATCGTTTCGTGCTTCTCTATTGTTTCGTGCTCCTGCTTTTCGCCGGCAACGCGTATTCGGCCGAACTGCCCGAGGGGTTCGTCCATCTGGACGAGGTGGCCCCGAACGTGGAGCAGGAGGTGCGCTACTACGGGGAGAACAACTTTGTGGGGGCGCGGGTGGACGGCTATCTGGCGCCGCGGATCATCGCCACGCGTCAGGTAGCCGAAGCGCTCGCACGCGTTCAGGAACACCTCGAGGAATTCGGCCTCGGGCTCAAGGTGTACGACGCCTACCGCCCTCAGCGAGCCGTGGACCACTTCGTGCGCTGGGCCAAGGACCTGGACGACATGAAAAACAAGGCGGAGTTCTATCCGGACGTGCCCAAGAGCGAGCTTTTCG
>JBMCLC010000287.1:0-3639 GCA_048614715.1 Oceanidesulfovibrio sp. | reverse complement strand
TTCCCCTGGAAAAGTGCGCATGGTCATGCGCACTTTTCCAGGGGAATGGAATACAGACCGATTTTCGAGCATCTGTGGCGTCGCGGTATGCGTCTGGATGATCTCGGCCGCTATCTGCGGTAGTTGCGAGCACGGTCGGTGCTGCTCTCGACTCGCTCAGCGCGACGGGCGTTTCTCGTAGAAAAAGCGCAGGGTGGTGTTCGTTTCCGGTGTGAGGAGTGCAACGAGTGTCTTGTCATGGTAAATCGGGAGGCTGAGGCCGGTGCCATCTTCGTATTCTTTGCCATGGGGATCTCTAAGCGGCTGGAACGCAGGGGTGCCATCCAGCCAGACGGCCTTGCCCGATTGGATCTGTGCGCCTACCCAGGCGGAATTGCATGGACGCCATTGAACCGGACCTGTGAAGTTCCGGGCGCGGCGGGGGGTGATGATGGCGAGACGATAACCATTGTCTTTGCACCAGGCGCGCGCGTCCTCCCACGAGAGCGCCGTCTTGCTGAGGTGGATGGGTTTTGGCGTGAGGCCCACGTCGGAAAGGAACGAGTGCCGACTGCGCAGGGAGGAATGCGCCGCAACCAAACGGTCCTCCAGCCTTTCGATTTCGACCGCCGCGCGTTGAGCAAAGCGTGTAAGCCCGTGGTGTTCGTGAAAGTCTGCGAGTCTGGCTGCCAGGTCCGTGGCCGTCCTCCAGGTCAGCCGATCGGGAATGTCGGAACTGATCGCCAGCCACGCCTCGTGGGCTGCGCAATCGAGGGCATGTTGGGCTGCGCCGGTGGTGGTAAAGGCCGTGGGGCCTTCGGTCGATCGGCGCGGCACATAGTACCAGGGGCCAGTCTTTCTCTTTATGGTTTTCAAGAGGGGATGTGCCTTGAGCATTCCCACCCATGCGTGGGGCGGCAGGCCACTTGCGTCCCACACCCATGCTTTGATGCGGAGACCTTCCATCAAGTAGTCGTGTGGGGTCTGTGGCTGCCAGGTGGCCAGCCAGTCGCACATCTGCTGGCCGTGGATATCGGCCCACTTCATGACAACCAGACCCTCATCAGTGCGCAGGGCGAGATCGCCGTCGGGCGTCCACTCGAGATCGCCCGTTTCGGTTCTCTTCCACTGGGAACGTACCTTCAGCGGCTCGCGTCGCGCTCGCGCTTCGAGCACGGTGCGGAGGTGGGTCTGTTGTCGTTCCAGAGACGAGAGTATCTCCCCGGTCGCCTGCAGTTCTGCGTGGGCGGCAGTCCCGGGCTTGGTCTTCGTCAGTTGACTGTTGAGCCAGGTCCTGGCCAGGGTCGTGTCACGCCTGAGCAGGGCCAGTTCGAGTAAGGAGAGGATTTCATCCGTGGTGTGTGTAGGTCCTGCCCGAACCTTCTTCTTCTTCTTCTTCTTCTTCTTCTTCTTCTTCGCGTCCTGGCGAGGAGCTGGCTCCGCCGTTGCGCTGCGTGGTTCGGCTGTGGGCAGGCCCCGCTGGCTCGCCTGCACAGGTTTCGCCGATCTGGTCGATGGTGGCCCGGCGATTGCCGGTCGAGCGATGGGCTCAGGCTGCGGTTGGTCTCGGGGCAGGTCTTGGGGCTCGGCCTCGGCCTCGGCCTCGGCCTCGGCCTCGGCCTCGGCCTCGGGCTCGGGCTCGGGCTCGGGCTCGGGCTCGGGCTCGGGGGTTGGTCACGAGCGTGACGCCAATGACCACCAGCAGAGCGGCACAGATGGCAATGGCGAGCGCCGTGTGCGGTATGCGTTGCGCGGTCGTCCTGGGCCGCAGTCGGCGTGTACGGGGCGTCAGGCGTGACGGTGAAGCGCGTTCGGTCTGCGAGCGCCTGAGGTCTGCGATCAGCTCTGTGGCGTCGGCATAACGTGCGTTGGGGTCCTTCTCCAGGCATCGGAGCAGGACAGCCTCGAAGGAGGCGGAGACATCCAGACGGCAAAGCCGGATGGGGGCAGGCGGCTCATTGACGTGCTTCACGGTCAGGGCGCTGGGTGTCGGTGCGTCGAAGGCCGGTTCGCCGGCAACCAGATGATGGAAAGTCGCGGCGAGGGCGTAGAGGTCGGTTCTGCCGTCGACCGCTTCGCCCATGATCTGCTCCGGTGCCATGTAGAGGGGTGTGCCGAGGAGCGATGCGCCAAAGGTGACGTCAAGGCCTCCGGACATGGGCTTGGCGAGGCCGAGATCGCCCAGGCGTGGTTTGCCTTCGGCATCGAGGATGATGTTTTCTGGCTTTACATCGCGATGCACGATTCCGCCCGCGTGGGCGGCGCCAAGGGCGTCGGCTACGGCAATCATATAGGCGACCGCGTTTTCTTCATTGAGGCGACCGTGTTCGAGCAGGACCTGTTTGAGGTTCTTGCCCGGGATGAACTCCATGGCGATGTAGTGGTATTTACCGTATGTGCCACAGTCGTAGACGCCTATGAGGCCGGGGTGTTGGAGGCCACCAGCAAGACGGGCTTCACGCAGGAACCGGGCGATGAAGGTTCCGTCTGCGGCGTAGCGTGGTGGCAGCACCTTGAGGGCGACGGTCCGCATGAGCGGCATCTGGACCGCTTCGTACACCGTTCCTATGGCCCCGCGACCGATTTCGCGGACAATGTGGAAGTTGTCCAGGCGCTTGCCGCGGTTGGTGTTGCTGGTCGCTTCGTTCATATGCTTGTCGTCCACTCTGATTCTGTCAGTTGGCTGGCGAACTGCTGTGGTTCTGCTGTCTGGGTCTATGGCAGCGGTCGAATGGGTTCCAGGAGGGTGGTCTGGCTCTTGTTGACCCATGCGCTGCGTTGGACATCCCAGATGTAAGGATACGATCTGGGTAATCCATGAATATCGCTGGTGATGTGCAACGTGCCATTCTCGAAACGCCACGTTCCCAGCGCAGTCCAGCCTCCGTCTTTATGCACCTCCCCGGAGGTGGCTGAGCGGAATTCCCGCTTGAAAAGGACACACAATGCGTCCTGGTGGGTATCGCGACGATGGACGGCCCATGATTGGTCGAGCAGATGCTCCAGCGATCCCGGTCGAGGGGTGGCAAATGTATAGAGGAAACGGAGGGGGGTTCGGGGCACGACGTAGTGCGGGTGCACCGCATCGTTGTTTGTCAGTTCGAGCGCGAGACCGCAATCGTCCTGTGCAGCCGTGAGATGCTCCTCGGCGATGCTGCGGCGCGCGGGCGTGCCGTCGATCAGCACGGCACCTCCGTCACGCGCCCGTGCGCCCACCCAGACCTGATAGCCGTCGGATTCGCCGTGTCGGCGGCAGAGGTCGACCACCTGTGCGTCGGTCAAGCTCACGGCGAGACGATAGCCATTGAGTTCGCACCACCGCTGTGCTTCCGGCCATGTGGTCGCCTTTTTGGACAAGCGCACGCGTGGACGCAATGCATGTTCCGGCGTCGGGAAGGTGAACCGTGCCCAGTCACCTGGGGGTACGTGGGTTCTGGCGGGCGCATATCCGACAACCCCACGGTTCAGGTACGGCAGCGTGAGCAGCGGAATCCAATCGTGGCTGTTGTGGGAGGCTGCGAACTGGATGCTCAACGGGATGCTGCTGCTCGTGATGCGGGCTCCATAGGGCAGCAATCGGCGCTTGCCGAGATCGATGGTCGCGACGTAGGTGAGGCGAGAGTCCTGAGGGACGGGAGGGATGGTGAAGCGGGTGGTCAA
>JBMCLC010000286.1:0-3659 GCA_048614715.1 Oceanidesulfovibrio sp. | reverse complement strand
GAACGTCCGGTAGCGTTCGGCATAGGGCGGGTGGCCGAAGAAAGCTGACCCGGAGACCAGGCAGTCCGCGCCCAGGCTGACCAGCTCGGCGGCGTTCTCGGCCGTTACCCCGCCGTCCACCTGGACGAGGGTGCCCGTGCCGCGCTCGGCGATCTCCAACGCGAGTTGGCGGATCTTGTCCCTGGTGAACTCGATGAACGACTGTCCGCCGAAGCCGGGGTTCACGGTCATGATGAGCACAAGATCGAGCTCGGGCAGCAGGTAGTGGACATGATCCAGCGGGGTATGCGGGTTGAGGGCCACGCCAGCCTTCATGCCGAGGCGCTTGATCTCGCTGATGGTGCGCTCCAGGTGGGTGCTCGCCTCGGCGTGGACCACGAGCAGATCGCTGCCGGCGTCGGCGAATTCCTCGAGGTAGCGCTCCGGTTTCTCGATCATCAGATGGACGTCGAAGAAGAGGTCGCTGCCTGTGCGCGCCTTCTTGATGATGGGCGGCCCCAGGGTGATGTTGGGCACGAACATGCCGTCCATCACATCCCAGTGGACCCATTCCAGACCGGCTTTCTTGAGGGCTTCCAGCTCCTCGCCCAGACGGGAGAAGTCGGACGAGAGCAGCGATGGAGAGAGAATGGGCGCGGGGCGCTTACGATCGAGTCCGGACATGGACGTATGACCTCACGGTTGGGTTTCGCCGGTCAGCAACCGGCGCATGGCCTCGAGCTCCTCCACCACATAGTTGATCAGCGCTTCCGGCGGCGGGCCCATGGTTTCCTTGAGCCGCTTGCGCGCGCCGTCTATGGTCAGCCCTTCCTCGTGTAGCAGGTGCTGGATGGTGCGCAGGAGCTCGATATGTTGTTCCGTGTAGACGCGCTGGCCGGTGGACGAACGCTTGGGCTTGAGCTGCGGGAACTCGGATTCCCAAAACCGCAGCACATAGGTCTTGAGGCCGAGCAGCTCGGCCGCCTCGCCTATCTTGTATGCCTTGGATCCACCGGACATGGCGCATGGGCCGGCGCGCTGCTATCGGCTCACCGGCAACTCCTTCATCACCGCTTGTGCCATGCGCTCCATCTCCTTGTCCACGTCCTTGTCCTTCAGGGTCTTGTCCGGGTGGCGGAAGGTGAGACGGAACGTCAGATTGCGGGAATCGTCGCCGCCGTCCCTGGGCTCGAAGAGGTCCTGAAGCATCACGTTGGTCATGATCTTGGAGTTCTGAGCCCGGAACGCCTCCAGAACGCGGCCGGCCGACATGGCGGCGGGCACGGCCAGGGTAATGTCGCGCTTGACCGCGGGGAACTTGGGCAACTCCTGCCAACTGGGCACGCTGAGGCGGTGTCTGGCCCGGAGCAGGTCGGCGTCCAGTTCGGCGATCCACACAGCGGCGCGGGCGTGGTACTCGTCCGCGATTTCCGGTTTCACCCTGCCGATGAAGCCGAGTTCCTGGCCCTCCAGAGTGAGGAGCACGCACGGGGAGCAGTAGCTCTGGGCCTCGTAGTCCGCCGGGGCCATGGCGAACACGGCCTCGGGCTGGCCCAGGGATTCGAGCAGGTGTTCCACGAGCCCCTTCGCGTCCAGGTACTCCACGGACTCGCGGCCATGGGGCCAGCCTTCGCGCTCGCGCGGACCGCTAAGCAGTACGCCCAACCGGCCGGCCTCGCGGGCGCTGGTTTCGGATGAGGGGTCGTTGTGGAAGATGCGCGCGTGCTCGAACAGCCGCAGTCGTTCCTGCCCCTGGGCCAGGTTGACCTTCAGGGAGTACAGCAGTCCCGGCGCCAGGGCGGTGCGCAGCACGTCCTGCTCCTCGGTGAGCGGGTTGGCCACGGGCACGCGGTCCTCCGCGGGCAGGCCGAGGCGGTCCAGGTCCTTCTGACCGAAGAAGCTGTAGTTGATGACCTCATTGAGCCCCACGCCGCGGCCCCAGTCCTTGAGCCTGGCGATGAAGCCGAACTCGGTGTCGGCCAGGGTCGGGCTCTCCAGGGATTTGGCCAGATGCGGCGGTTTCAAGGGGATGCGGTCCATGCCGTAGACGCGCCCGACCTCTTCCACGAGGTCCACCTCGCGCTCCAGGTCCAGGCGGTGGCTCGGGGCGACAACTTCCCACACGCCCTGCGCCCGTTGCGTGGTCTCGCAGCCCATGTTCACGAGCACGGTGTGGCAGAAGTCGTCGGCGAGTTCCTCGATGCCCAGTAACTCTCTGGCGCGCTGGGCGCGGAAGCTGATGACGCGGTTTGTCCAGGGAGCAGGCTCCGCTTCCGTGGCGCCGGGAGCCACGCGGCCGCCCCCAAGCTGGGCCATGAGCGCAGCGGCTCGGTCCATGGCGATGCGCGAGCCGGGCTGGTCCACCCCTCGCTCGAAGCGGTAGGACGCCTCGCTGGGTATGCCGAGCCGGCGCGCGGTGCGCCGCACGCTGATGGGCTTGAACACGGCGGATTCGAGAAACACCCTCGTTGTCTCTGCGTTGACCTCGGTGTTGGCCCCGCCCATGACACCGGCCAAGGCCACGGGGCGCTCGCCGTCCCAGATGAGCAGATCATTCGCGGTGAGCTTGCGGGTCTGGTCGTCCAGGGTGGTGAACTCCATGCCCTCCTCGGCTGGAGCCACCCGGATTGCGCCGCCTTTCAGCAGGCTCAGGTCGAAAGCATGCAGGGGCTGGCCGGTCTCCAGAAGAATGTAGTTGGTAATGTCCACCATGTTGGAGATGGGACGCATGCCGTGGGCGATGAGACGGTAGCGCAGCCAACCGGGCGAGCGGGTTACCAAGAGGTTGTCGATAACGCGGCCGCGGTAGGCCGGGCAGAGGTCCGGATCGGCGATCTCAATGTCCATGATTTTGGACGCCGGCTCCAGGGAATCGTCCTCGAACGAAGCGATGTCCAGCGGCGGCAGATTCACAGGGAGGCCGTAGGCCATGCCTACCTCCCGGGCCACGCCGAGGATGGAGAGGCAGTCGGCGCGGTTCGGAGTGACGCCGATGTCCATGACCACGTCGTCCAGGTTGAGGGCGTCCACCAGTCTGACGCCGATCTCGAAATTCTCCGGCAGCACGAGGATTCCGCTGTGGTCCTCGCCCAGGCCGAGTTCATCCTCGGCGCAGATCATGCCGTGGGAAGGAACACCGCGAATCTTGGCCTTCTTGAGCTTGAGTCCGCCCGGCAGGGTCGTGCCCACCCTGGCCACGGCCACCTTCTGGCCGGCCGCCACGTTGGGCGCGCCGCACACGATGTTCAGGGCTTCGGCCTCGCCCACGTCCACTGTGCATACGGAGAGCTTGTCCGCCTCCGGGTGTTTGTCGCAGGTGAGCACATGGCCCACCACCACGTCCTCGATATCCTCGAAGGGGCGAACGAACTCCTCCATCTCGAGACCGAGCATGGTGAGCCTGTCGGCGAGCTCTTCAACGCCGACCTCGAAGGGGACCATCTCACGCAGCCATTTCACACTGACGAGCATCGTCATCTCTCCGTGCTGGCGGCCCGGCATTGCGCGGGACCGTTACGGGTATACCAATTGTAGAGCGACCTGCGCTTGAACAGGGTGAGACGCTCTTATGCATTTATCCGAAACACGAGGAGCCTGCTTCGGAGGGTGAATCGTGTTCCATGACGAAAATGCATCAGAAGAACTGCCGCAGGTAGCGTAGATCGTTCTCGAAATTGAGG
>JBMCLC010000285.1:0-3663 GCA_048614715.1 Oceanidesulfovibrio sp. | reverse complement strand
AACGCGGGGTTTCGTTGGGCACGTAGGCAACCACGACCTTCGAGAACTTGGGCTCGGAGATGCGGTTGGAGATCTTGCCGCCAACCATGATCGCGATACCGTCGCCTTCCTTGTCGGCAAGCGGCAGCGCGGGGCACATGGTGTAGCAGTTGCCGCAGTACATGCAGCGATCTTCGTTCACGGCCACGGTCTTGACCTTCTCACCCTTGTGCTCGGTGGTGGTGGGCTTGATGGCGCCCAGCGGGCAGGAGGCGACGGCGAGCGGAATCTCGCAGACGTTGTCCAGAACCGCGTGGTCGATGATGGGCGGCTTGCGGTGGATACCCACCAGGCCGATGTCCGAAGCGTGCACGGCGCCGCACATGTTCAGGCAGCAGGCCAGGGAGATGCGCAGCGGAGCGGGCAGGTCCATTTTGGAGAAGTGCTCGAAGCACTCGTCCATGATGGCCTTGACCGGGCCGGAGGCGTCGGTGGCCGGGGTGTGGCAGTGGACCCAGCCCTGGGTGTGCACGATGTTGGTGATGCTGGCGCCGGTGCCGCCGATGGGGAACTTGTAGGAACCAGCAGCGAACTTGCGGGACTGCAGGTCTTCCTTCAGGGCGGCCAGCTTGGTCTCGTTGTCCACCATGAATTCCACGTTGTTACGCGTGGTGAAGCGCAGGTGGCCATCGCAGTGCTTGTCCGCGATTTCGAGCATCTCGCGGATCATGGAGGTGGACATCAGGCGGGCAGCGCCGCAGCGGACGGTGAAGACCTTGTCGCCGCTCTTGGCCACGTGGACCAACACGCCGGGCTCGAGGATCTCATGGTAGTCCCACTCGCCAAAGTTGTTCTTGATGACAGGGGGCAGGAATTCATCATATTTCCGGGGGCCGATGTCGGTAATCCGATCTTCCATCGGCTTGTCCGGATTGTATCCGGAAGAAATGAAAGCCATTTCTCGTTCCTCCTAATGTTATCTCTGGTGACGAGAGCGGTATTCTGCGATGTCACGGGTCCAGCCGCCGGGAACCTCTTCTTCCTTAAAGAAGATGTAGGGATTGTTCCGGGGTTCGGACACGTGCTGCGGTATGGCCTCGATGCCGGTGACTTCGAGCAGCTTCTGGAAGCCCATGCGCTTCATGGTCTCGCCGAGACGCTCGCGGTTCTTGCCCTCTTCCATCCACCAATCCCAGATGTTCTCGACCACTTCCTTGATCTCGTCGAAGGGCTCTTCGGCCGGGATGAAGGGCACGAGCAGGGAGCCCATCTGGGCGCCGTCCAGGATCGGGGCCTTGGCGCCGCAGCAGATGGAAGCGCCGGTCTCGTCACCGATCCGCAGAGCGCGCGGCATGACGTTGATGCAGTGCATGCAGCGGACACACTCGGAGTTGTCGATCTTCAGGGTCTGGCCGTCCCAGGTCATGCAATTGGAGGGGCACAGCGCGACAACTTCGGTCTCGATGTTGAAGCTGCCCCAGTCGCGACCGGAGTGGGCGCCGGCGTTGGGAGCGAACTCGCCGCCCACGTACGCCTTGACCTTCTCTTGGTCGATCTTGATGTCGTCCTTCCACATGCCAATGACCGCAAAGTCGGAGCGGGCGATGGAAGCAACGCAGCCGTTGGGGCAGGCGTCGAACTTGAACTTGAACTTGTAGGGGAACGCCGGACGGTGCAGCTCGTCCTGGTACTCGTTGGTCAGCGTATGGCAGAGCAGCTGGGAGTCGTAGCAGGCATACTCGCAGCGGGACTTGCCGAGGCACGCGGCAGGGGTACGCAGGTTGGAGCCGGAGCCACCGAGGTCGGTGTTCAGCTTGTGGGTCAGCTCGTAGAAGATTTCCTCGAGCTGCGGAGTGGTCGTACCGAGCAGCACGATGTCACCAGTGGAGCCGTGCATGTTGGTCAGACCGGAGCCGCGCAGATCCCAGAGATCACAGATCTGACGGAGGTATTCGCTCGTGTAGTACTTGCCCGAGGGCTGGTTGACGCGCACGGTATGGAAGTGCGCCACGCCAGGAAACTGCTGGGGCTGGTCGCAGTAACGGCCGATAACGCCGCCGCCGTAACCGAAGACGCCGACGATGCCGCCGTGCTTCCAGTGGGTTTCCTGATCGTTGTAGGTGAGCTCCAGAACGCCGAGCAGATCTTCCGGGCAGTCCACAGGAATCTGATAGTCCAGGCCCTTTTCATTCTTGGCGCGGGCCTCAGCCTCCTGCTTGATGTCGGACACGAAGCTGGGCCAGGGCCCACTTTCGAGCTCGTCCAACAATGGAGTTGGATGTTTCGCCATTGCCTTACCTCCACATGCTTGGTTGGTTGAACAGCATCATCACACGCTCCCGCTCCGGGGAGACGCACGGTTAGGCCGCGAGAGCGGGGTTGCGACCTGCGGAATGCCCTAGGCATACGCGCGAGGGCGCTTGAACTCTTACTTTATCGGCCTATGGCAGATGCACACGCTAGAAGCATTCAGGGTCTTTGTCAACCGAAAACGGCGCTTATGCGCTTTTGCTCACAATCTCTCAGCGCCCGCCATCCGCCAATTTCCGCTACCCCGGGCGTCCGTCACCCGCCCGACTGCTCCACACGACCCCAGACCGAAGGGTGCCACCGCGAAAGTCCTACTCCGGCCACTAATCGCATCGCAACTGCCGTGCGCCCTTGACTCCCAAGCCCGCTTCGGTCATGCCCTCTTTCGAGGAGAACGTCATGCACGACGACAAAGGCCACTACTACTATCCCAATCCCGCGGACAAGACGGTGCGCATGTACGTGCGCGAAAACCCAGACGCGCCGGGAGAGGTGGAGTTCCGGCTGCATTCGGCCCAGAACCCTGAAATATGGGAGCGCCACCCATGGCTTTCCCGGGACGTGGCGGCGCAGGCCGCCAAGATGTACGACAAACCCGACCGCGACCCCCTGGCTCTGTACGACCAGGGCGTGGCCAGGGCACTGCTCCGAATCAAGTAGCCCCGTTGTCCGTGTCCTTTCCGGCGTCCTCGCCGAATCGCGCTCCTCGGCCCTCGGCAGCGCAGGCGGCACCGCCGCAGCAATCGTACAGCGACTCGCTGTACGCGTAGAGGATGCGCGACTCCCTGCAACGGCGCTCGCCATCGATCGGCTCCACGGGATGTGCAGCGGCCAGTTCACGAGCCCGATCTGGCGAAGGCAGCGCCCGCATGCCCTGCTCCAGCCGCTCCCCGGTCCGCGTGGACAGCAGCACGGCGTCTTTCGAATCCGTCACCGCCACCAACGGCGCCGGCCCGGACTCAACGAGACGCGCCGCGGCCAGGCTCTCCCGCTCGTAGGTCGTCACCTCGCCGGGAGCGAACAAGACCAGGAGCAGCGGGGAATCGTCGGTATCGAAACCGGCGATATCCACGAGCCGGGTGTATTCATTTCCGTCTATCACCGCGCGTACGGGATGCCGCGGCCTGAGCCGATCCGACGGCCAGCCTCGTTCTTCAACCAGCATTTTTGCCAATGCCTGCCGCAGGTCTTCGTATGTGGTCGCTTCCACGGCCTCGCCGGTGAGGTAGTCCTCTATGGTGTGCCCTAGGCTGATGTCGTGCATATGGTGCGCCTCCGGAGCGCTTGTTCCATTATACCCCTGACGCGCGCCTACGCAAGGCAATGAAAAACCGGGCCGCATCCATGGCTGGACACGGCCCGGTAAAGGGTCGA
>JBMCLC010000284.1:0-3665 GCA_048614715.1 Oceanidesulfovibrio sp. | reverse complement strand
GAGCTTGTATTCGCCGGAGTTGACCTTGAAGCCGGCGTAGTAGGTGAAGGCGGAGTACAGCAGCCCGAGGGAATGCGGGAAATCGAGCTGCTTTTCGATGCTGATGTCCCTGCCCCGGCCGTGGGCGATGGTCGTGGTGGCCCACTCGCCCACGCCGTCCACGGTGAGCACGGCTGCGTCCTCGAACGGCGAGGGGTAAAACGCGCTCGCCACATGGGAGAGGTGGTGCTCCGGAAAAAGGAAGGGCGGCGAGCCCGGACCGATATCCGCCAGCTCATCACGCAGGGTCTTCTTCATGAAGAGCTTTTCCTTGATCCACACGGGCATGGACGACAAAAAGCTCACGAGTCCCTTGGGCGCGTAGGCGTGGTACGTCTCCAGCAGTCGCTCGAACTTGAGGTACGGCTTGTCGTAGAAGGCCACCGCCCTCAGGTCGCCGGGCGTCAGCCCGGCCTCGTCCAGCACATACTCCACCGCACGGCTCGGGAAGGACCGGTCGTGCTTCGTGCGCGAGAAACGCTCCTCGTGCGCCGCCGCGATGATCTCTCCGTTTAGCAGCAGCGCGGCGGCCGAGTCGTGGTAAAAGGCGGATATGCCCAGAATGGCGTCGGTCATGGCGTTCTGGCTAGAAAATGGTGTAGATGAACGGCGCCATGGCCGAACCCGACGTCAACACTATGAGCACGCCGAACACCAGCAGCACCAGAATGAGCGGCAGCAACCAGAACTTCTTCCGCACCTTCATGAACTGCCAGAGATCTTTGATTAAATCCATGCGAATGTACTCCTGTTGGACGAGGAACAAGGGTTCCACCCTCGCCCTCCCGCACGGGACCATAACCCCTTGGCCCCGATCTGAGGAAAAACTCTTATCTTTCTATCATACCTGCAAGAGCCATCGTCCTGGGCGCATAGCGGACAGACTTACGGTAAGTCCAGGTTCGGGAGGGTGCGGGCAGCCCATCCCCTGCGCGCCAGAATGCACTTAAAACATCGTGTCCAAATCCTCGGGGCCGAGAGTCTTGCGGACCGTGCGGAACACGGAGTCCGAGCCGTTTTTCCAGCGTTTCTTCTGCATCGGGTCCTTGCCCATGGCGGCGCGCAGCAGGGCGATGGGCGTGACCACAAGGAAGAACACAAGGCTCAGGACCACCTTGGACATGATGGCGCCGAGCAGCTCGGAGAACCCCAGCCAGAGCGCGGCGAACGGCTTGAGCAGCGTGGGCTTGACCATGAGCGCGATGATCACGGCGAAAAGCACCGGCACGAGCCCCTGCGCATCGAACACGTGGATCGCGAGCAGCAGAAGAAGAACCAGCGCCAGGCCGGCGTTGAGGCAGGCCAGCTTGTCGTGGCGGAAATGGAACATGCCGAGAGCCATGATCGGCGCTCCAGTGGCTGACCGGCGGAATCAGCCGCCCAGCTTGTCCTTGAGGATCTGGTTGACGAGCCCCGGGTTGGCCTGGCCCTTGGTGGCGCGCATGACCTGGCCCACGAAGAAGCCCATAAGCTTGGTCTTGCCGCCCTTGTAGGCCGCGACCTCATCCGGGTTGGCGGCCAGAATCTCCTCCACCTGGGCTTCGAGGGCCGAGGAGTCTGAAATCTGCACGAGCCCTTTTTCCTCGACATAGATCTTGGGGCTTTCGCCTGTGGCGAAGAGCTCGGGGAAGATGTCCTTGCCGATCTTGCCGCTGATGACGCCCTCCTCCACCAGAGAGACAAGCTCGGCGAGCTGTTCGGGCCGCATGGCCGCCTCGGACGTGCTGACATGGGCCTGGTTCAGTTCGCGCAGGAACTCGCCCATCATCCAGTTGCCCACTTTCTTGGGCGCACCGGAGAGCCGGGCCGCCTCCTCGAAGTAGTCGGCGAGGTCGCGTTCCGAGGTGAGCAGGTCGGCGTCGCGCTCGGGCAGGTCGTATTCTTCGATGAACCGGTTGCGCCGCGCCTCGGGCAGTTCGGGCAATTCGTCCTCGCAGCGCTTGATCCACGCCTCGTCGAGCAGCACAGGAATAAGGTCCGGGTCCGGGAAGTAACGGTAGTCGTGGGCCTCCTCCTTGCCGCGCATGGACAAGGTGACATTCTTCGACGCGTCGTAGAGGCGGGTTTCCTGGACCACGACCTCCCCGTCGTCGATGAGGTCCTGCTGGCGCATGATCTCGTGCTCTATGGCGCGTTGCACGTGGCGGAAGGAGTTGAGGTTCTTCAACTCCGTGCGGGTGCCGAACGCTTCCTGGCCCCTGGGCCGGATGGAGACGTTGGCGTCGCAGCGGAAGGAGCCCTCCTCCATGTTGCCGTCGCAGATGCCGAGGTACACGAGGATGGAGCGCAGGCTTTTCAGATAGGCCACGGCCTCCTCGGCGCTGCGGATGTCCGGCTCGCTCACTATCTCCAGGAGCGGCGTGCCCGTGCGGTTCAGGTCCACGTAGCTCGCATTCTCGCCCGCGGAGTGGATGGACTTGCCCGCGTCCTCCTCCATGTGGATGCGGGTGATGCCCACGGTCGTGTCTCCATCCTCCAGATGAACGACGAGCCTGCCGCGCTCGGCGATGGGCTCCTCGTACTGGGAAATCTGGTAGGCCTTGGGCAAGTCCGGATAGAAGTAGTTCTTGCGCGCGAACACGGAGCGCCTTTTCAGCTCGCACTCCACGGCCAGGGCCATCTTCATGGCGTATTCCACGGCGCGCCTGTTGAGCACCGGGAGCACGCCTGGCATGCCGTTGCAGACCTCGCAGACGTTGGTGTTCGGCTCGTCACCGAAGGTCGTGGGACAGGGACAGAACAGCTTGGATTCCGTGAGGAGCTGGGCGTGGACTTCCAGCCCGATGACCGCTTCGTACTCAGCCATGATGCATATTCCAGTGGCCGGGGTCCGGAACAGTCCGCCCCCGCTAAATTGTCCTAAGATATCGGCCTGGTGGAACGTCACACCATCCGGCCGATCGTTGGAACTTTATCACAAACGATTTCTCTACCCTGCCTTGCCCGGCGGGTCAAACTGCACGAACAAGGGAAGCCGCCCCATGAATCCCTCCTGGTAGCCGTGCTCCTGGACCTGCATGGGGTCCGGGGAGCATGTGGACATGGGAGCAGAGTCCCCATGTGAGCAGCTACAAATACTCGATGCCGGCGTCGAAGTATTTGCCCACCCCATATTCCCGGCGGCGGAAGAACCGTTCCGGGTTGGGTCCTATGATCTGCAGCTCCGGGTGGCGGCGTTGCATTTCCAGGGCGATCTTCATCTCCTTGGTGCAGCCGGTGGAGAATGTCGCGTCCTTGCCGGTCCAGACCGGCGGCACCTTGCGATCCATGAGTTCGAAGCTCTTTTCCACGTCGGTCACGGACTGGAAGCGCCAGACATCGATGAGGCCGGAGCGTTGCACGCGCTCCCACATGTACATGAGGTCGTCGCCATCCATGCCGGGCTCGAAGTGCTCTGCCGGATTGATGATGTACGCGCCTTCCAGCCGGAAGCGCAGATAGTCCACGAATGTCCGGACCACCTCGATGGCGGTTTTGGTCTGGCCGGGGATGGAGCCGATGATGGCCGAGTAGAACATGACCTGCTTGCCGTTCTGCTTGGCCTGGCGCATGGCTTGGATGATGGCGTCCGCCTTGTCGTTGAGGTCGGATTCCGTGAACTTGCGTATCTCGGCCGGCTTGGGCTT
>JBMCLC010000283.1:0-3671 GCA_048614715.1 Oceanidesulfovibrio sp. | reverse complement strand
GGGGTCTGCCCTTGGCGAGCTTTTTCTGGAGTTCCTCGGTGTTGATTATCTCGACGGCGCCGCGTTCGATCTGGGCCATTGCTTGGCTCACGGGAAACACTCCTGTCTGATCAAATACCTTGGGATTACAACGGATAGGAAATACCTACGAGATCAGGCCCACATCCAGGGCCTGGCCCGTCTCGGGGTCTACGTCCACCCACGCGCCCGAGACCAGCTCATCGCCCGAGGCGATGGTGAACCGCTTGGGCAGGCCGGTGATGAAGCGTTGAACGATCGCCTCCGGGTCCATGCCCAGGGCCGAGTCCCGCACGCCGCACATGCCGGCGTCGGTAAGGGCAGCCGTGCCCCCGGGCAGGATTCGCGCGTCGTTGGTCTGGACGTGGGTGTGCGTCCCGAGCACTGCGCTTACCCGACCGGCAAGGTGGTAGGCAAGGGCTATCTTCTCCGAGGTCGCCTCGGCGTGGAAATCCACGAGCCGCACACGCACCGGAGCGTCGCTCGCATCGAGCTCCGCCAGCAACGCATCGGCCGCGCGGAACGGACAGTCGATGTCGTCCATGTACGTGCGGCCCATCAGGTTGATGACCGCCACGGCAAC
Source organism: Oceanidesulfovibrio sp. (assembly GCA_048614715.1). Taxonomy (GTDB): domain Bacteria; phylum Desulfobacterota; class Desulfovibrionia; order Desulfovibrionales; family Desulfovibrionaceae; genus Oceanidesulfovibrio. The sequence goes on along the minus strand of JBMCLC010000283.1, from coordinate 3,070 downwards.
ACCGCCGGCGTCGTATACCGCCATGCCGCGGCCCGGCGCGCCCAGCGGGTAGTTTGCCGGGCGCAGAATATGCTCCGAGGCATCCAGCGTCGTATAGAAGTCCTTGATTTTCCAGACATGATTGCCCGATGTGAGCACCTGGACTCCGGCATCGAACAGCTGGCGCGTTGTCCTGGCGTCCATGCCCAGGCCGCCGGCGGCGTTCTCGCCATTGGCCACGACCAGCGCCGGAGAATGCTCCCGTATCAGACCGGGCAGCAGGGCGGCCACGGCTCGGCGTCCCGGGCGGCCGACCACATCGCCCAGGAACAGCAACCTCACGAAAGACCCTCCGGCTCCTCGCCTGGATGCCACAGCGGGCAGACCGCCACCTGCCTGCCCTCGTACAGCCCTTCGTCCCCGGCTGGAATGCGTACCAGGCCGTCGGCCTCCACGAGGGTGCGCAGCAGGCCCGACGGCCCGAGCATCGGCCGCGCCTTGGGCAGGCCCGCGCCCGAGCTTTCGAGCCGCACGCGCACATAGTCCTCGCGCCCCTGCCTGGAGGCCACGTTGCGTTCCATGACAGCCGGTATGAAGGCCCGACGCTGCCAGGAGAACGGTTCCGGATCGCCCATGAGCAGCCGCAGGAACGGCAGGCCAAGCACGTGCATGACCACCTGGGCCGAAGTCACCTGCCCAGGCAGGCCGAAGATGGCCTTGGCCCCTCCCTCCTGCTCCACCCGCGCCAGCACCAGGGGCTTGCCCGGCCGCATGGCCACGCCGTGGGCCAGAATCCGCGCACCAGTAAGACGCGAGACCACGGACAGGGTCAGGTCCCGCACGCCCACCGAACTGCCGCCGGAAAGAAACACCACGTCGCTCTGCTCCAACCCCTCGCGCAGGGCCCTCTCCAGGGCCTTCTCCTGGTCGCGCACCAGGCCGAGCGGCACCGGCGCGCAACCAGCGCGGGCTATCATGGCGCACAGGGCCGGGCCGTTCACGTCGCGCACCTGGCCTGGCCGCGGCGTCTGCTCGATGGGGATGACCTCGTCGCCGGTGGAAATCACTGCCGCACGCGGCTGCAGCCCGACTGGCGCCTCCGCATACCCCAGGGCGGCGAGCAAGCCGATTTCCTGCGGCCTGAGCCTGGTGCCTTGAGCGAGGGCCTCGCTGCCGGCTTCGGCGTCCTCGCCCCGCAGCATGATGTTCTCGCCCGGGGCCACGGCGCGGCGGACTTCCACCGTGCCGTGCACTGTCCCGTCGGATTCGTCGCCCTCCAGGGCGGATGTATGCTCCACCATGACCACGGCGTCGGCGCCCGCGGGCAGGATGCCGCCGGTCACTATAGTGGCGCACTCACCCGGAGCCAGTGCGCGGTCCGTGGGCGCGTCCACGGCCACCTGGGCCACACACTCCAGATACGCCGGGGCGGATTCGCCAGCGCCGAACAGATCCTCGGCCCGCACGGCGTAGCCGTCCATGGACGAACGCGCGGCCAGGGGAAGGTCCTCCCGGGCCTGCACGCCTTGCGCGAGAATGCGGCCGAGGGCGGCGTCCAGCCCGATGCGCTCGGCTGGAAGCGGCGGAAAGGATCTGAGCTTTTCTATGGTTTCTGCAACAGAAAGTACTTGGAAGAATGAACGCATGAGCTATTGATCAAGTTTAATGGTCACTGGGCCTGGGGTATAGCCCTTGAGTTCTGAAAGCAGTCCGCGGATGGTGGAGCCCACTATAGAGGCCACAAACGGGCCAAGGGGCAGCGGCTTGCCGTCGCATTCCACGCGCAGATTTTCCGGAAAGGCCCGGCAGTCGTCCGATTCGGCCTGTCCGGCAACGATCTCGGCGGCCAAATTATGGCAGCTCGCCCGGCCGCAGGCCTCGCAGTTCAACCCCGGCAGCAGGAAGCCATGCTCCAGGATGGCGTCGGCCACCGCGTCTGGATTCTCAAAATGGGCCAGACCGAGTGATGGCGTATTCCCGTACGCGCCGAGCGCGAGCTCGGGATTCAAATCCCTGGCCTCGGACTCCTCGCGCAACACGAGGATGCGCGGCAGCACGTCCAGGCTCTTGCCGCCCTCCACCAGCAGCACGTCCGCGCGCATGAGGGGCACCAGGTCTTCCAGCCGGCGCCGTCCGGGCCAGATGAGCATGGAAGATTCCTCGGACACGCCGGCGACCGCGGTGCAGTGCGCGGCGAGTCGGTCCGTGTCGCGCCCGGCATAGTCGAAACCATGGTGCGCGAACTTGGCCGCGGCAACGGCAAGGCCCCGTTCCTTGAGCGTCCTGGCGACCTCCAGCGTGAGAGTCGTCTTGCCCGAATTCTTGAAGCCGACGATGGCGGCTGCTTTCATGATGGTCAGTCCTTGTCCGGGGATGCGAGGGGATCGTTCATCGAGTCGATGCGCGTGAGCAGGTCGTAGCCGGAGCGCTGCACCAGTTCGAGCTCCATGCCCGGGCTCGTGGTCGTTATCACGGCGCGGCCGATGATCTTTCGTCCCACCGCGCCCTCCTCGCTCTTGGTGCGCAGTCCCCAGATGGCGTGAAACACCACGGGGTCGCCCCCGCGTTCTCCCAGGTAGAGCATGATGTGGCCGGGCATATAGAGCAAGGTGCGGAAGGGAATGGCTTCCGCCACAATGCGCTCTATCTTGGCTTCCCGTTCCAGGGCGTCCAGTTTGGCCACCGCGCCCACCCTGGTCTGCTGGGCGGAGTTCCGGGGCAGCCAGACGCCGAAGGGGGTGAAGAGGTCCTTGATCAGCGAGGAACAGTCCCGGTTCTCGTACAACCCGCCCCAGCCGTACAGCCGGCCCGCCATGGCGCGAGCGACCTCGGCCATGTTCCTGCTCGTGTAGGTCAGGGGCATGATCACGGCGTCTGTGGGCTCCAGGCGCGCCATCTTGACCACGGCGTTGCCCACGGTGTCCGCCACGGGAACGAGTACGTCGTAGCCGCCCGCCATGGCGTTGCCGAAGCGCGGAAAAACCGCGCCTACGTGGGCTGTGAACACGTAGCTGCCGCCGGGGTCCTCCACGGGCACGTCGTCCTCCACCAGGGCGGCGTACTCGCCGGTGCGGTACTCCTCCATGAAGGT
>JBMCLC010000282.1:0-3673 GCA_048614715.1 Oceanidesulfovibrio sp. | reverse complement strand
CTCCAGCAGCTTCACCTGGTTGTAATGGCGCAACATCTCCCTTCCCGCGCGGGTGGGCTCGGGTGGGGAGGTTCGCCGGATAAGCACCTGTCCGGCCTGCTCCTCCAACTGTTTGATGCGTTGCGACACAGCGGACTGCGTCAGATGCATGGCTTCTGCCGCCTTCTCGAATCCTTCCTCGCGCACAACGAGAGCCAACGCTTCAAGCAATCTGTAATCGAGCATGAAGATATATTAGCATGATTAATCTTACCTCAAAAGAATGAATTTAACTTATCAAATGGCGTTCTCTATGGTCCCGGGAAACACACGGAGACCAAACAATGTTCATTCCTTTTTTCCAGGGCTTTGGCGTAAGCGGCGGTCTGATAGTGGCCATAGGGGCGCAGAACGCATACGTTCTGTCGCAGTCCGTGCGGCGCAACCACCATGTGGCTGTCGCCGGGGTCTGCATCCTGTGCGAGATGCTACTCATCGGCACCGGCGTTGCCGGAGTTGGCAGAGCCGTATCCGCCAATCCCTTTCTGCTGACATGCGCCACCTGGGGCGGGGCTGTCTTCTTGTTCTGGTACGGCTTCGGGTCCTTTCGTTCCGCCTTGCGTGGCGGCAGCTTGGCCACCGGCGCCCACACGGACAAGACTCTCAAGGCGTCCATCCTCGGCACACTGGCCGTGACGCTCCTCAACCCCCACGCCTACCTGGACACCGTGGTCTTGCTGGGGGGCATCAGCGGAGGTTATGTAGGCGCAGGCCGCTACGCCTTTGGTGCCGGCGCACTCACGGCCTCCTTCACCTGGTTTCTGTCCCTCGCCTTCTTTGGCAAGATGCTCGCTCCTGTCTTCAAACGTCCTGCGGCCTGGCGCATACTTGACACCCTCGTGGGTCTGACCATGTGGGGTATCGCAGCAACCCTCATCATGAACTGACAATCCCGCCACTTGATGAGAGGCCGAAACCTCCGGTACCTGTGGAGAAGCAAGGTATTGACCCTCGGCGCGGCCCTCGCCTAACTGTGCGTACGGCGGCTTCGCCCTGGCGGCAGAACGAATCCCACGAGAATGGCAGGTCCACCATGCTGAACATCTATCAAGCCGGCCCCCTGTTCACCGAAGCGGATCAGGACTGGCACCGCAAGGCCAAGGCGGCCATGGAACAGGCTCTCGCCGCGGAATCCATCCTCGCCCAAATCGCCTGGCCCGGAGAGTTCTTCTCGGCCGAGGAGATCCGCGCCTGGGGCCCCATGGCCAAGTACCACATCTTCAACCGCTGCATGGAGGACCTGCGCAACGCCGACATCGTGGTGGCTCTGCTGGACGGCGTGCAGGTGGATGACGGCACGGCCTTCGAGATGGGCGCCTTCCACGCCCTGGAAAAGGGGCCCATCCTCGGCGTGCGCACGGACTTCCGCAACGCCGGCGACACGGACGACTCCTGCGTCAACGTGATGCTCGAGTGTTCCTGCAAGCACATCTACCGCTCCCTGGACGCCCTCGTCTCAGGACTCGTACAGACCATCCACGAACTGTGATATCCCGCCCGTCTGCCTCGCCCCGTGCCGGTAAGTGTTGATGGCAGCTTGTCTTGGCACGGCATCTGCGGCAAGTTGGCGCACCAGGAGGTGGGAAGATGGCACTGTTGAAACGAGGAAGAACGAAGAGGCTCGACGAAACGGACGATCTGTCCGGTACTCCGCTGGAAGAGCGCAAGATCAGTCCGCGCAAGGATCTCAAGCGGCTCAAGGAGCACCTGAAACGCGAGAACCCTCTGCTTGTGAACGCTCTGGAAAGCCTCCAGTCGCTGGACGCGGCGGCGCGCAAGATTGGTCTGCTGGGCCCCGACGAGACATACGCCCGCTATATCGCGTGGTGGCCGCTCATTTCCGTGCTTGGCCCCTACTCTGCCGGCAAGTCCAGCTTCCTCAACCAGTACATGGGCTACATCCTGCAGGAGACCGGCTCCCAGGCCGTGGACGACAAGTTCACCGTAATCTGCTTCGCCTCGGACAAGCAGGCCAGGAGCCTGCCCGGTTCAGCCCTGGACGCCGACCCACGCTTTCCCTTCTACAAGATGAGCGAAGAGCTCGAAAAGGTGGAGCCGGGCGAAGGCGTGCGTGTGGACGCCTATCTGCAGCTCAAGACCTGCCCGGCGGACAAGCTCAAGGGCATGATCCTCATCGATTCCCCCGGCTTCGACGCGGACGCCCAGCGCACCTCGACCCTGCGCATCACCGACTACATCATCGACCTGTCGGACCTCGTGCTCGTGCTGTTCGACGCCCGACGGCCCGAACCCGGCGCCATGCGCGACACGTTGGAGCACCTCGTCAAGCGCACCGTGAAGCGCAAGGACGCGGCCAAGTTCTTGTACATCCTCAACCAGATCGACCTGACCGCGCGCGAGGACAACCCCGAGGAAGTGGTCGGCGCCTGGCAGCGGGCCATCGCCCAGGCCGGGCTCACCGCCGGCCGGTTTTACCGCATCTACAACGAGGACTGCGCCGCGCCTATCGAGAATGCCGCCCTGCGCGAACGGTTCCGGCGCAAGCGCGACCACGACATGTCCGAAATCACCGGCCGCATGGCCCAGGTGCGGGTGGAGCGCGCCTACCGCATCGTCGGCGCGGTCAAGAAAATCGCTCTGGAAATCCGCGATTCCGAACTCGCCAAGCTCGCCTCGCTCCGGGCCGCCTGGCGACGCGGGGTCTTCATCCGTGACGGCATCTTCCTTGGCGGGCTTGCCGTTGCAGCCATAGCGTTTTCAATCTGGGGGGCCACCTCCGGGGTCGAGGGCGGCTCGTCCGGCTGGTGGAACTGGCTCTGGAGCGGCGTGTGGAAGCCGTCCATCGCGACGGGTCTCCTACTGGGGCTGGGCGTCTGGCTGCACTTCAAGGCGCGGTCCATGGCCGGACGCGCCGTGGCCGCCCGTCTGGAGCGCGAAGAAAAGAATCCCGAGCGCCGCCACCGCATGCTCACGGCACTGCGCCACAACATGAAGGTATGGCACAGTATTCTGCCGCCCACGCCGGCCGGCCTCAAACCCAAGGTAATGGACACGCTCAACCGGGTGATCGAGGAAGCCGAGGGCCTGGTGCAGAAGCTCAACGACACGTATGCCGACCCCACGGGTGAACGGGCCCGAAAAAACGAAGAGCAGCAGTCGTGCGGTTGATCTTATGATCCGGATTTACGGCTGGATGCACACTCCTTACGGATAGTTAACCCCGCGTACATCTCAGCTTCATGTTGGGTCCGTAGAAAACAATCATCGATTCAGCGGAACAACCGACTGGATTAAACATCCCCCCTCCCTCCTGACATGCCCCCGCCTTGACGGGGGCATGTCGTTTTTTTTGACCCGTTTCCCGCTTTTCTTTTTCCTTCCGAACAGGTAGGTTCGATACGGTGGAGTTTCCATGCCGTTATACCAAGACGCATCGCCCAGAAAATACGTCCTTGTCGTCGATTCGGAACGAGTGACACGACTGACCTTCGAATCCATACTCACGCGCGCCGGCTACCGGGTCGTCACCGCGGCGAACCTTAGGGACGCGCTCGCGGCCATAGAACAAACCCATTTCCACGCCATCCTGGCTGACTTCGATCGGGGCAAAGGCCCGGCGCTGGACCTGCTCGCCATGAGAAACATTTCCGGCGGCGCCGTGCCCATCGTGGTT
>JBMCLC010000281.1:0-3680 GCA_048614715.1 Oceanidesulfovibrio sp. | reverse complement strand
CCATCTAATACTCAATGGACTGCTCGGCATTGTACTGGGCTGGGCCGCGTTCCCGGCCATTCTCGTGGGCCTGATGCTGCAGGCGGTTTTCTTTCAGTTCGGCGGCCTCACCACTCTGGGCGTCACCACGTTCAACCTTGCCGCGCCGGCCGTGCTCTGCCATTTCGTTTTCCGGGGGATGGTCCTGTCCCGGGGCAAGGTCCGGCCCGTGGTCGCTTTTCTCGCCGGAGCCATCCCCATCGCAGTGTCGGGCCTGCTCGTGGCGGCGAGCCTCGCCCTGACCGACGAAGGCTTTCTGGCCGCGGCAGGCGCCTTGTTTGTAGCGCATCTGCCGGTCATGGGCATCGAGGGCGTGGTCACGGTCTTTGCCCTGTCGTTTCTGGCCAAAGTCCAGCCGGAGATTCTGAACCTGACGCACCAGCCCGGGGCCAGGGTCTGATCGTGCGGCGCGTACTCGCCGTTCTTATCTCATTGCTGCTGCTATTTGCTGCGTCTTTGGCCCATGCGCACCGGGTCAATGTTTTCGCATGGGTGGAAGGGACGGAGATCCACGTGGAATCGGAGTTCAGCCGCGGCAATCCGGTGCAGGGCGGAGAGATCACGGTGGTCCGCGCCGGTTCGGACGAGGTGCTCGCGGCCGGACTGACAGACGACACCGGGGCGTTCGCGTTCACGCTGCCGGAATCCCTGCTGCGGCAGCCCGCGGACCTGGAGGTGGTGGTGGACGCCGGCCACGGCCATCGCAACAGCTGGACCGTGCGGGCGCAGGACTACGCCCAGCTCTCCGGCAACGCGGAAACGGCCGAGGCTGACGCTGAAGACGCCCCTTCATCTGACCATATCCATCCGGTTCGGGAGAACGCGCCGGTGGAGCAGGCGTCCGTGGATTCCGCGACCATCGACGCCATGGAGCGCCGGCTCGGACAGATGGTGGACAAAAAGCTGGACGAGAAGCTCGCACCGCTGGTGCGCGCCGTGAACCATATGCAGAAGGACGCCGGGCCGTCCGTGACCGACGTGCTCGGCGGCATCGGCTTTCTCGTTGGCCTGGCTGGACTGTTCGTGTACTTCACGAGTCGTCGTAAGCCATAGGGCCATGGCCGGGAGGCGGTTTGCCGACCCGGTTTTTTTTGCTTGCAAGGTGTTACTAAATACGAATACGTATAATTAAACACAACTCCAGGAGGTATCGTATGCGCCTTTCCCGTTTTGCTTGCGCCGTATTGTTCGTCGCGTTCATGGCGACCCCAGCTCTGGCCCATTTCGGCATGGTCATACCCGGAGAGCCCCTGGCGACGGAAGACAACAGATCCGTGGACGTGACGCTCTCCTTTTCCCATCCCTTTGCCGGAGCCGGCATGGACCTCGTCAAGCCCAAGGCCTTCGGCGTGGTTCACGAGGGCGAAATGGAAGATCTGCTCGGCGCGCTCGAGGAAACCACGGTGATGGATCATCAGGCCTGGAAAACGCGCTACGACGTGAAGCGTCCCGGCGTGTACACCTTTTATATGGAGCCGCAACCTTATTGGGAGCCGGCCGAGGATTCGCACATCATTCACTACACCAAGGCCGTGGTGCCGGCCTTCGGCGGCGAGGATGGCTGGGCCGAGCCCATGGGCCTGAAGACCGAGATTGTGCCTTTGCTGCGCCCCTTCGGCAACTACGCGGGCAACGCCTTTGTGGGGCAGGTGCTGCTGGACGGCGCGCCCGTGCCCAACGCCGAGGTGGAAGTGGAGCTCTACAACACCGAAGGGTTCGCCATGCCCACGGACTACCACGAGACCCAGGTCATCGTGGCGGACGCGCAGGGCGTGTTCACCTTTGCCTGCCCGCAACCAGGGTGGTGGGGCTTCGCCGCGCTGAACACCGCGGACTTCACGCTGCCGGACCCTGACGGCAACCAGAAGCCGGTGGAGATCGGCGGCGTGCTCTGGGTTTACATGCATCCGTACTCCAAGTAGCAACCTCCAGCGCGCCGTCATCCCGCGGCGGCGCGTTTCGTGGCCGGCCTGGCGCTGTTTTCCTCCCCCACAGGCAACGCCCGGCCGAAGCGACGGCGTCTGTCTGCACAGGCGCCGTTTCACATGGCGCCCTTCCATATGGTCGTTCTTTTTGCCTCCGAACCTTCCGCCATGTATATTGGCACGATGCGTGGAAGGTGTTGGGCATGATACGGGGCATGAGCCGACATTCTCCGATGTGAGGTGTTGTCGTGTTGTGCCGCTTGCCGCATCAATACGTCGCTTCATTCCACAACCAAGGATTTATTCGTGCACATCCGTTCCGAAACGGCGTCGGATCATGACGCGATCCGGACCATCCATATCGCCGCTTTCGCCGACCATCCCTTCAGCCGGCACACAGAGCACCTCATTGTGGATGCCTTGCGCGAGGCCGGGGCGTTGGCGATATCTCTCGTGGCGGACGTGGACGGCGATGTCATCGGCCACATCGCCTTTTCGCCCGTGCTCCTGAATGGCGCCGTGTGCGGGATGCAAGCGTTGGGGCCTGTGGGCGTGCTGCCCCGGCTGCAGCGCCGGGGCGTGGGCTCCGGCCTGGTCGCGGCGGGGTTGACTGCCTTGCGGGAGAACGGCGCGTCCGCATGCGTGCTGGTGGGCGATCCAGCATTCTACGGCCGTTTCGGCTTCACCTCCTCACACGCGCTGACCATGGAGGGCGTTCCGCCGGATGTCTTCCTCAGTCTACGCCTGTCGGGCGAGGTGGCACGCGGCGTGGTGACGCACCACGAGGCTTTTTCCGTTGGCGCGCATTGAGCGCCGTGAATCTTTTCCAAAACATAACAGCAATGGAGCAGGCGCAATGAGCCGCATTGAGATCGACTACGACAAGTGCGTGAAGGACCGGATCTGCATCCGGGCCTGTCCGTATTTTCTGTTCAAGGACTCCGGCGACGGCTCCCCCGTGCTGGTGGAGAACGCGGAAGCGTTGTGCATAGAGTGCGGCCACTGTCTGGCCGTGTGCCCCTTCGGCGCCATCAGCCTGAACGGCGTGGACCAGGAGAGCTTGCCGGATCGAATCCCCGCGCTCGATCCCGCGGCCGAGGCAGTGGAGCAACTCTTCACGTTCCGACGGTCCATTCGCGCATACAAGAAGACGCCCGTGGAGCGGGCGCTGCTCGCCAAACTGGCGGACATTTCCAGATACGCGCCCACCGCGGTGAACAATCAGCCAGTGCACTGGACCATGGTGGACTCAAAGGATGCGCTGACCGGGCTGGTGGACCACACGGCGGCGTTCATGCGCGAGAACGGCATGCTGGTTCATCTGGCCGACGCCTGGGACAAGGGGGTGGACGCGATTCTGCGCGGCGCTCCGGCGCTGGCAGTGGCGCATGCCTCCACCAAGGCGCTGAACCCGCTTACCGACTGCGTCATCGCCGCCACGACCATGGAGCTGGCCGCCGCGGCGCATGGCCTGGGCGCGTGCTGGGCCGGACTCATCGCACGGGCCGCCAGCCAGAACGCCGGTGTCCGCGAACTCCTGCAACTCCCGGAGGACCATGGCGTCTATGCAGCGCTCATGCTCGGGTATCCCAGGTTTCAGTACGCCAAACGGCCGCCGCGGCTCCCCGCGCGGATCACCTGGGTGTGAGGCGCGTATTTGCTCTGAGCGGCGCCGTGCCTTGAACTCCCAAAGAGTGCTGCTTCCAGGGGCCGTGG
>JBMCLC010000280.1:0-3698 GCA_048614715.1 Oceanidesulfovibrio sp. | reverse complement strand
GCGGCATGACCCAATCACAGGGCTCCACCTTAGCAAGGCCGCGAACTTGTCCAACCAACCGGGACCACTTCTGGGACAGGGTCTTCATGATTTATTCCTATAGCCAAAAAAGTATCAGGACAAGTTACATGGATAAATTTTGAAGACTCTACCAGTTTATACCGGTATAAATACTGGATGCAGGCTGATCGGTGTCGTTGGATGGCTGACCAACGTTGCGGTTCTCTCCGGTGCGAATGCTCGGTATCTAGCGTCTTTGCTATGCATCTAGGCCCACTCGGAGATACGTGATGACCTTTATTATGCTCTGCAGCACGCAATTGTCCAGTATTAGGTTAAGCGACAAGCCTATTCAGCAGTCTTTCTCTTCTTTGAACAGCTTGAGGCGTTTAGCTTTTTGGAGGGCATATCGATCCCGTACCCTGCAGCGAGGGGCATCGGTCTCAAAAAGAGGCCATCGACAAAACCGTGGGTGGTGGTCGGCTCCATTTTCATATATTCGCCCCACTGGCGGACAGGGTGCCATCTTGTTCCTCTGCCCCGGTCGTGCGAACATGTCCGTTGGACTTGCCCCGGTCGTTTACCGCCGGATGCCGGCGGACACGGCCCGCTCCCTACGGTCTTGATCGGCCTGCAGCAGGAATCCTCGTAGCCCGGAAAGAATGATCGGAGTCGGGCATCGGCAGGGACGAAGCAACGAGAAAAGCCGTGAAGAGCGGAGCGATTCGGCAAAAACGCTGAACCCCAGGGCAGCACGGCATGAATGAATGACAAGCAATCCCTCATCAAGCGAAAGGGACGCGCCATGAAGGTACTTCTGAACGCTGCTCCACTGACCGGGCTGCTGACCGGAATATCCAGATATCTGAGAAACCTGTATGTGCATATCGAGGAACTCGAGGACCATGTACGAGGCCATGCCCAGCCAGGCGAATCCGGATTCCTGGGTCAAGAGCTCGGACACGATACGCAAGCTGCCGGATCTGGCTATACTCGGCCTGCGCTCCGCCCGCTGGCTGGTGTATGAGCGCCGGCTGCGGGAACGGCTGCGGCGTGGGGAGTACGACATCTACCACGAGACGTCGTTCACGCCCTCCAACCACGGGGGTACGGTTCCCCAGGTCTTCACCCTCCATGACCTCTCGCTTATGCACTACGCGCAGTACCATCCCAAAGAGCGGGTCTGGTTCTTCAAACTGTTCTTCGAGCGCCGGCTTGCGCGGGCGGACACGATCATAGTGCCGTCCGAGTTCATCGGCCGCGAGGTGCGCGAAACGCTCAAGCTTCCGGAAAGCAAGGTGGCCGTGATACCCGAGGCTCCGGACCCGTTTTTCAGCCGGCGCTCGCCTGAGGCGATCCGGTCTGTGCGCGAAAAGCTCTCCCTGCCCGATGAGTACATCCTCTTCGTGGGCACGCTCGAGCCGCGCAAGAATCTGGATCTGCTCATCGACGCCATGGCCCTGTGCGAATCCAAGGTTCCGTTGGTGCTGACGGGATGGCAGGGGTGGGGGGACAAGCCCTGGGTGGAAAAGGCCCGCAAAAGCGGCGTGCTTCCACGAATCCACAGAACAGGGTATATCGACGAGGAGTCGCTTGCGTGCCTGTACTCCGACGCCCTTGCCATGATCTACCCAAGCCACTACGAAGGGTTCGGCTTGCCCGTGCTGGAGGCCATGGCCTGCGGGACTCCGGTGATATGCTCCAACGCGGCGAGCCTGCCGGAAGCGGGCGGCGATGCGGCGCTGTATGTGGATCCGAACGATGCGGACGACCTCGCTGCGAAGATAGACCGCGTTCTAACCGACCAGGAGACGAGGCGCACGATGGCGGAACAGGGTTTGCTCCACGCGTCCCGCTTTTCCTGGAGCGATGTGGCGGTCCGGACCGTGGACGTCTTTCGCCAGGCCGCATCGAGCAAGTCGTGAATGGCGACATCCCAGGGAATACGTCGAAAACGCATCAACACAGCATGATAACGGTCAACAACATTTCCAAGGCCTTCCGCCTGTACGCAAAGCCGTCGGATCGTCTGCGGGAGATCGTGTTCCGCAAGACCCTGCACCGCGTGCACCAGGCGCTCAAGGATGTCAGTTTTCAGGTTCAGGCGGGCGAGACCCTGGGCATCATCGGCGAGAACGGCTCCGGAAAGTCCACGCTGCTGAAGATCCTCACGGGCGTTCTCAGGCCGGACAGCGGGTCGTTCGCCATAGACGGGCGCATCACCGGGCTGCTCGAGCTTGGCACCGGCTTCAACGCCGAGTTCTCCGGCATGGACAACATCTATATGAACGGCTCCTATCTCGGCCTGAGCAGGCAGATGATCGACGAGCGGCTCGAAGCCATCGTGGCGTTCACGGAGCTGGGCGAGTTCATCCACGAGCCCCTGAAGACCTACTCCAGCGGCATGACCATGCGGTTGGCCTTTTCCGTGGCCATCCACGCCGATCCGCAGTGCTTTGTGGTGGACGAGGCCCTTGCCGTGGGCGACGTCTATTTCCAGCAGAAGTGCATGCAGCGGCTCAAGGAGTTCCGGGCCGGCGGCGGCTCCATCGTCTTCGTCTCTCACGATCTCAACGCCATCAAGGTCCTGTGCGACAAGGCGGTTCTCCTGGACAAGGGCCGGGTCGCGCACCAGGGCGAGCCGGACGGCGCGGTCAACGCCTTCAACTACCTCATCGCGCGGCACGCCCGCGGCGCGGAGATCACGTATCGAAACGGGGACTCCGCGGCAAACGGCTACGGCAATCACAAGATGTATATCAGCGGGGCGCAGCTGCTCGATGAGCAGGGCAACGAAAACGACGTCTTCGTGTCGGGCCAGCCGGCCACGATTCGTCTGCGCATCGCCGCCGAGGATTCCGTGGACTCGGCCACGGTGGGCATCCTCATCCGGGACAGGTACGGCCAGGACATCTTCGGAACGAATTCATTCCATCTGAAAGTTCCCGTGGAAGGCCGCAAAGGACGGGAGAGCACGTGCACCTTCGCCTTCGACGAACTGAACGTCGGTCCCGGAAGCTATACCCTGACAGCAGCCATCCACGCGGGGGATTCGCACGTCCAGGAATGCTACCAGTGGGTCGACGCCATCAAGTCCTTCGAGGTGGTCAGCGGCGGCGACTTCTATTTCACCGGGCTCAACAGGCTCAAGCCCACGCTTACCGTGCAGCCCGAGGTTTCTTGAGGGATATTCGAATCTTTGCGCTTTCGGCGGCGCCGTAGTATAGCGGCGCCGGGCAAAACAGGCGGTGCGCGGCCGCACCACGCCCCGCCGTATTTTTTTTTCGTCAATGCAGGGCCGGGCCGGTCTGCCCGCGATCCTGCCAACCTCGTGAGGAGTGCTGCTCATGCTTATAGAAAAGATCACCAACGTCGCCTTTGCCAACGGCCTTCTCCGGGTCGAGTGCGCGTCCTTCAGCGCGAACGGCGAGGAAAAGAGCGTGGGAGAGCTCGTCATTCCCGCGGCGAGCATCCAGCACGTCATGAACACGATGGTCAAGTCCATCCAGGAGATCGAGCGGCAGCAAAAGGAAGCGGCGGCCAACCAGGGCTAAGCGCCGCCGGGCCGCAGGCGCGGCCCGGATCAGGCCGCCAAGGCATCCAGCTGTACACGAGTGTAGCCGCACCGCATGCATTGGGGGCGGCATAACCCGATGCGTCCGGAAAATGCGTCCGGAAAAACCCACGAGGGCATGGCG
>JBMCLC010000279.1:0-3705 GCA_048614715.1 Oceanidesulfovibrio sp. | reverse complement strand
GGCACCGTTCAAAGTACTCGCACCGTGTTTCAAGTGTGTGACGGCGCAGGCGCAGGGCCGTTACGAGACGCGGCCCGCAAGGGGAAAATGGGTGTCAGAGCTGGTTTTCCCGCTCGATCCACTTGTTCGTGCGGGGTGGCTCATAGCTTTCGAAGGCGTCGATCAAAGTCTCCGGCGTGGGTGAAGCATACAGGATGGAGCGATGGGCCTGCTTCAGGAAGCCTTGGGTCACGGCGTTGTCCAGCATGTCCAGAAAACAGTCGTAATAGCCGTTTACGTTGAGCAGACCGCAGGGCTTATCGTGGAAGCCGAGCTGCGACCAGGTGTAGACCTCGCAAATCTCCTCAAAGGTGCCGATGCCGCCGGGCATGGCAATGAAACCGTCAGAAAGCTTGGCCATCAGCGCCTTGCGCTCGTGCATCGAATCCACGATGTGCAGTTCCGAAAGACCGGGGTGGGCAAGCTCCTTGGCGGCCAGCGCACGGGGCAGCACGCCGATGACCTCGGCGCCGTTGGCCAGGGCAGCGTCGGCCGTGCGGCCCATCAGGCCGACGGCGGCGCCGCCGTAAACCATGCCGAGGCCCCGCTTGGCCAGGGCCTCGCCCATGGCCTGCGCGCGGTTTGCGAATACGGGATCGTTTCCTGGATTTGAGCCGCAAAAAATGCAGATACGTCGCATGGATTCTCCTGAAAGGACGTGACAGTGATACAAAGGGTACGGGTATTAGTCCCCCTGCCCGGAAAGGTCAACGCGTGGCAAAATTATGTATTGCAAAACAAACTGAGAGGGGGTAGAACAAACTCAGACTGAACGGCTGTTCAATGCAAATGGGCGCCGCAAAGTGTTCAGGAATCAGTACGGAGCACTTCTTTGAACAAACTGCCACACTACCGAGTGCGCGAAAACCCCAGAGCGCGCCGCATCATCCTGAAGGTCATACCCCGCGTGGGTCTTACCGTGACCGTGCCGAAAGGGTACGACCACAGCCAGCTCCCGAAACTGCTGAACACGCGTAAGGTATGGATCGACAAGGCCTTGCGGGATATGGAAGCGCGCGGCAAGGGGCCACAGTCGCCTTCGCTGCCGGAGGTGGTGGAGCTCGCCGCCGTGAACCGCACGGTTGCGGTTGCCTACGAGGCAGCCCAGTCCCGCCCGGGCTGGCGGGAAGAAGGCGACACGGTGGTCATCGCCGCGGCCGATTCCAGCGTGTACGACCAACTCGTGCTCATCGAGGACTGGCTCAAGGTCCAGGGCCGGCGGTATCTCGTGTCCTGGTGCATGGAACTCGCCGCGCAGTTCGGCGTGTATCCAAAAAAATACCAGGTCCGGCTGCAGAAAAGCCGGTGGGGGAGTTGCTCCATCAAGGGCACGCTCAGCCTGAACGCCAAGCTCCTGCTCATTCCGCGACCCGCGGCGCGCTACGTGCTGATCCACGAGCTGTGCCACATTGTGCATCCCAACCATTCGGCCAGGTATTGGAAACTGCTCCAGAAATGGGAGCCCGAGGCCCGGGCGCTGGACCGGTACATCGACTCCTGCTGGCGCGACCTGCCTGCCTGGCTGCCGTAAGTACCCTTCCCTATTGATTCAAGGACGCAGGCGTCTCCACGATCTCGATGGGTGCCGCCGTCCGCGCTTCCTCTATAAAGTTGCGCGCTTCCCGAGCCTGGTCCGGTGAATGGGTGAAAACCATGAGGCCCGTGGCTCGGTCCAGCACGCTGAGGTAGCCGAGGTTGTCGTGGCTCTCCAGTAGAAACCGGGCCAAGGCCATGTGCGCGGGCGCGATTCGCAGGTAGATGCGTGCGGACCACGCGGGAGGCTCGCATCTACCTTTTCCCGGCGCGGGGGAGGTTTTATTTCCTTGCCGCATCCCTGTCACAGAACCTCGCAGCCGTCCTCGGTGACGAGCACCATGTACTCCCAGCGCACCCCGCCCCATTCCGGATAATAGAGCCCGGGTTCCACGGTGACCACCATGCCGGGCCGGAACTCGCCCTGGGAGCGTGTGGATATGCTGGGGGCCTCGTGCGTTTCCAGGCCCACGCCGTGGCCCAGGCCGTGGGTGAAATGTTCGGCCACGCCCTGTTCCTTGAAGTAGTCGCGGGCCGCCTCGTACGCCTCGATCATGGGCAGGCCGGGCTTGATGATCTCGATGGCCCGGGCCTGGGCCTCCTGCACCTGCTCCAGCGTGCGCTGGAACTCGGCCGTGGGCGATTTCCCGACCCAGAAGGTCCGGGTCTGGTCCGAGCAGTAATTGTCCAGTCTTGCGCCCATGTCCACAAGCACCGGGCAGTTGTCCAGCACGCGCTCCCCGCCGGGCACGGCGTGCGGCAGCGCGCCGTTGGGGCCTACGGCCACGATGGTGTCGAAGGCGAGTTCCGAAGCGCCGTGTTCGCGGAAGATTTTTTCCAGCTCCCAGGCGATTTCGGATTCCGCGACCCCGGGTCGGAGAAGGTCCGGCGTTTTGGAGAACACGGCGTGGTTCAGTCCGCAGGAGCGGCGCAGGGCCTCGATCTCCACAGGGTCCTTGATGAGCCTCATATCCTCCACAAGGCCGTTGGTGGGCTCGAGTTTCAGGGTCTGCGCCAGGAAGGTGTAGTCGTCCATGCTCATGGCCTTGGACTCGAACCCGAGGGGCGCGTCGGCGGTGTCCACGGTGTCGGCGAGGAACTGGCGGATGGCCTCGCGCGCGCCGCCGGTGTAGATGAAGAGGTTCTCGCCGGGCCAGAGGCGCAGTGCCGCGTCCTTGTAGCGCGGATCGGTGAGCAGGTAATCCTCGCCGGAGGCGGTGACGAGCAGCAGCCCGGAGGATTCGTTGCACTGGGGGTCGTGCAGCTCGAAGCCGGAGAGGTAATAGCGGTTGGCCGCGTGGCTGACGAGGAGGCCGGCGAGGCCGGCGTCCTGAACCTTTTTTCTGAGACGTGTGCGTCTTGCTCGGAGTCGTGCTTGCATCATCAGAGAACCGGAATAGTGTAGGTGGTTTCTTGGTCCCCGCGGGTCACGCGGTCGGCCCATTCCTTGCCCTGCATCACGGAGTGGTCCATGTTCGCCACTTCGTACCGCCAGCCGCCGAAACGGCCTCGGGAGCAAATGTCCCTTTGCTCCAGCCAGGGCTGGATAATCGCCAATGCGCGGTCCCGGTCCAGGGTGGGCACCGGGTAGCCGTAGGGCAACGCCTTTTTCCAACGGGTGAGTATGGAGCCGCGTTCGCCGTCTTCCAGGAGCCCGGAGGAGACGAGGCCGTCCACGGTGCGGCCCATGATTGCGGACTGGTCTTCCTGCTTGTACGCGGAAAAGGATGTTTCGGCCATGAGCGCGCGGGCGGCAAGGCCTTGCGGCACGTTGTTGGGTGAGTAGTTGTGAAAGTTGGTGGTGCGGTAGAAGGGGCTGTCGTCCTCAGGAAAGTACATCCAGCAGGTGTCGTCGTCGCGCTTTCCGGCCACGCCCACGCCGGCCACGAACACGGAGTTGTGCTCCAGCATGGCGGCGGCGTCGCGCAGGGCGTCCGGGGCGTCGGTCAGGAGCGTGCCTGCGAGAAGATCGAGGGGCGTGGTGTTCAGCAGGTTTTCGTAGGTCACGGTCTGGCCGTCGGCGGTGCGCACGGTTTTGGCGTCGGGGTCCACCTGGGAGACGCGCGCGCCGAGGCGGATGCGGTCCATGATCGGCGCGGCGAGGCGGTTGAAGATGGCGCCGGTGCCGCCTTC
>JBMCLC010000278.1:0-3711 GCA_048614715.1 Oceanidesulfovibrio sp. | reverse complement strand
GTCGCGGCTGGTGCGCAAAAGTCCCACGATGCGGTCCTCGGAATCGCGCACCGGCGTCCAGACCACGTGGAACCAGCGCTCGCCGCCATCGCCGCTCTGGGCGATCTCGGCCTTGCGCACCTGGTTGGACTCCAGGGCAAGGCGGGCCTCGGTGGCGCGGCGTCTGGCGTCATCGGCGGGAAAGAGGTCCTCGTCCGTCTTGCCGATGATCTCCGTCTCGGGCAGGTGCACGAACTCGGCGAAGGCCTTGTTCACGGAGATGTAGCGCAGATTATTGTCGAAGAGCGCGAGGAAGTCGGGAGTGACGTCCATGATGGTGCGCAATAGCTGCTGCTGCCGCCGCAAGTTGGATTCGGCCGAGCGGAGCTCCTTGATGTGCGTGTTCAGTGTCACGGACATCACGTCGAAGGCCTCGGCCAGATTCTGGATCTCGTCGCCGGCGTTCTGGCGGTAGATGACGCAGTCCCGGCAGGACTCCACGCACTCGTCGGGCACGTTGTCGTCCAGGTGACCGGCCATGTACCAGCAGCGCCGCAGGGAGTCGCCGTAGGCCGGGCAGTTGGTGAGCTTGCAGTTCATGCATTCCCAGCAGTGGCGCTGGGGCTCTGGTGCGGACTGCACCTCCAGGTTGCCCATGACCACGCTCTCGGCGTGCTGTTTGAGGATGTTGATGCGCCGGGTGACGCGGTGGGAAAAGGCCAGCCCGGCCAGCAGGGCGACAAGCAGCGAGACAGTTGCGATGGCGAAGACGGCGAGGTTGAGCCGGGAGACCGGCTCCAAGAGCTGCTCGCGGGAAAGGCCGAGGCGGACCGTGCCGAGGCCCGAGCCGGCCAGACGGACAGGAGCCGCGAAATCGTAGATGTAGCCGGACCCCGTATCCACGATGACCAGCGAGAAGGAGTCGTCGCTCGTGGGGTTCACCGTGATGAGATCCACGGGGAAGCCTTGCTGGAAGGTGTGGGTGAGCACGTGGCCGTTCTTGTCCATGATGAAAGCGTAGACGATGTCTAGCGAGACCTTCTTGACCTCGTCCACCAGGTTCTTGAGCCGCAGGAAATCGCTGGCGATGAGCGGTTCGGCCGCGCGCATGGCGAGGTTTTCGGCCACTGTCCGTCCGCGCTTTCTGCCCTCGGAGAGCACGGCCCGCGAGGCCATCTCGCCCAGGGTCACGGCAAAGATCACGGCCATGAGCAAAACGATGGTGGAGATGCCCAGGGCGATCTTGCTGCGGAACTTCATGCGCTCGAAGTAACGCAAGACTCCCCGGATGAGGCGGGCGGTCAGTCCGCGTGGTCGTGCGTGCGTGGTGGCCATGGCGTGTCCGGCTCATTCCGTGGCGCTGTCGGCGAGCATGCCCAGACGGGCGCGGAGTTCGCGCACCGGATCGTAGTCCGCGTCCTGCGCCGGGATGATGTCCTCTATGTCCGCGGCCTCGAGAATGAGGGCGTCCTGCGCCCTGGACATGTCCAGGGCGAACATGGCCTCCGCGATGCGCCGGACGATTGTTGAATCGAGCCCCTCGCGGGCCGAGTACACCCAGCCCGGATAGGATCGCGTCTGGTCCACGACGCGCAGCTTGCTCACGTCTATCTTGTCCGCCACCACATCCAGCGTGCCCTCCCGGATGGAACCGAAGTCGTAGGTGCCGGCGTACACGGCCATGGCCACCTTCTCCTGCTTGCCGCCGGGTCCGGGCGCGAAGTCTATGGACTTGAAGTCCTCCGGCTGGAGGCCATGCATCATGAAGTGGCCGAGCACGAAAAGAAATCCACCGGCCGAGTCCGGGTCCACGGCTATCCAGCGTTTGCCCGCGCAGTCCTGCAGGGTGCGGATCTTCCTGTTGTCGGCGCGGGCTATTATCTGGCCGCGGAAGGACGGCTTGCCCGAGGCTTCCACCACCCGCGCAAAGGCGAAGGCGCCCTTGTCGGCCAGGCGCAGGTAGACCATGGGGTTCGAGTAGGAAATGTCTATCTCGCCACGCTCTACCATGGCCACATGCTCCTCGAAGGTGTCCGGGAAGACCTGGCGGATGTTCAGTCCGGCCTCGCGGCTCAGGTACTCGGTAAGCAGCCGGTGGCGCGTGTACGACGTGGTGTGGGAGTACTGGGGCAGGTAGGCGTAAGTGACAGCTTCTTCCGGCGAAGGAATGAGAACCTCCCGGCGGTTGTCCATGTCCACCTGACGCACGGGGGTGTCGCTCATTTCCCCGGGCAGATTATCGCAGCCGGAGACGCCGCACGACAGACAGAACAGCAGTGCGAGCAGGAGGAAAAAACGCCGGCGGGCGAGGGATGGCGGGTAGTCGTAGGTCATGTCCGCCCAGACCATAGCACGGACCCCCCCGCACATTCCATAAGCAATATAGGGCGGATATTGCGCGGCCGCCGGACGGTGTATCCATCTCTTTCCGGAGAGGAAAAACCATGGTACATGGGCGGTCCGAACGCTATGGGTTTAAAGGAAAATTCAACATGACAGATGAATCCCCGTTGGAATTGTATCCCGTGCCCATGGCCCGCCTGTGGCAGGTGCTGTACCTGGTGGGCGTGGCCGTGGTGGCGGGCGCCGTTGCCTGGAGCCTCAAGGTCGGCTTCACCTGGACGGCCATCTGCCTGCTCGTGGTGGGCGTGCCTTTGGGCGGCCTGTACTGGTACATGATTTTTTACGCCCCGTCCCGCGTGTATATCGGGCTGGGCAAAACCTCCATGATCGTCGCCGCGGCGCCGTTCGCGGTGCGCGAGATTCCGTATTCCGCCATCGAGCGGGTTTTCGAGATCGACCTGAAAAACCCCGCGCCCGAGAACGAATCGCTCAAGCCGGGCAAGTCCAAGCGCGGCCTCAAGGTGGGCGGCTATCGCGCCGGTGTTTTCGAGCTCGCCGGCGGCAAGGACGGGGTGTTCGCCACGTCCTCCTACACGGCCTACGCTCTGCGCACGGCGGAAGGGTTCGTGTTCGTCCGACCAGCGCGTCCACAGCAGTTTCGCGAGATGCTCGCCGCCTACGGCGTGTCCTGAGCCCTCTTGAGCAGCCTTGCGGCGGATCGCCTCCGTCGCCGCGGGAACGCGCAAAAAAGCCGCCGCCGGAGTTGATCCGGCGGCGGCTTTTCCATTGTGGGCGTTGTCGCAGGGAAAGATCATGCCGCGGCCGTGTGTTCGCTCCGCTTGTCGGGCTCGCTGGGATCTTTCAAATAGTCCTGGTAGTTGATGAGCTGTTCCTGGTTGGGGTCGCTATCCTGGAGCAGAGCATGGGCCTGGCGGAACACGGGCAGGCGCTTCTTGATGCGCGAGAACAGAATCCGCACCACGATGTACGTGGGCACGAAGAAGAAATTGGTGGTCACGACGCCGACCAGGGGCAGGGTGAACTCCACGCCGCCAAACCGGAAGCCGAGCCAGCCCAGGGCGAAGAACGCCGGCCACAGTGACGCGGCGAAGAGCGCGATGTTGGAGAAGAATGTTTTGCCGAAGGCGTCGTTGGCCAGGTCGTTGCAGGCTTTGTAGGTCGCCTTGTCCTTGGCCATGAGCGCGCGGATGGAGAGGTTGTGGTTGCTGACCATCTCCGAGCGCACGGAGCGGAAGTGTTTGCGGTTGATGAAGTAAGCGCCGGCGATGCATATCTCGCCAATGGCCGTGGTCACAAGCGCGATCCAGGCCAGGCCCAGGGCGAAGCCGAATGTGGCGTCCCCGGGCAGGCGGAAGGCCCACACGAAGA
>JBMCLC010000277.1:0-3716 GCA_048614715.1 Oceanidesulfovibrio sp. | reverse complement strand
GTACGGCGGCCGCATCTGGGTGCGTTCGCGCCCCGGCTCCGGCAGCGTGTTCACCTTCACCATCCCCATCGCACCAGCGGAGGAGACGAGCGCTACCTGAGCGCCTACGCCCGCCTCCGTCATCACGTCCAGCGCATTCCTTTACAACCAGGGAAGCGTTGCAGACTACTTTCTGATCAACAGCGCCGCGCACTCCACGTGCGGTGTGTGGGGAAAAAGATCCACGGGCGCGGCCCGCTCCACGCGGTAGTTCGTCTGCATCAGCCCCAGGTCCCGTGCCTGGGTCGCCGGATTGCAGGACACGTAGACGATGCGGTCCGGTCCGGATTCAGCCAGGGCCTCGGCGATCTCCTGCGGAAGTCCGGCTCGCGGCGGGTCCACCACAGCCACGTCCGCCAGTTCCCGTTCCTTGAACAGCATCTTGCGCACGTCGCCGGCGCGGAACTCGGCGCCGTCCCTGGGCATGGTCCAGTCCGGGCTGCGCTCCAGGCGCTCGGCGTTGGCGCGGGCGTCGCGCACGGCCTCGCGGGTTATCTCGAAACCCACCAGCCGCCGCGCCGGGGCGACGTCCGGACCGGAGGCGATGGCCAGCCCCAGTCCGCCCGAGCCGCAGAACACGTCCCACACGAGCTCCTTGCCTGTAAGGCCGGCCATACCGGCCACAGTGTCGTAGAGCACGACGGCGCCGTGCGTGTTGGGCTGGAAAAAGCCGTTGGGCGAGACCTCCAGTTCCAACGGTCCGAGCTGCATGGGCAGCTTGAGGGCGCCGTACTCCGCCACCACCCGCTCGCCCAGGGCCACGGCCGCCTTGTGCCGGCGCACGGAATGGACCACCGAGACCACCTCGACAAAGGTTTTCATGAGCGACTCCGCCAGCTTGCGAATCAGGCCCGCATGGCTTTCGTCGTCGGCGGTTATGAGGTTCACCTGGAACTCCCCGCGCTCGTTGACACGCAGGTTGCAAAAGCGCCAGAACCCGCGCCTGGCCTCCGCGTCAAAGACCTCCAGCGAGCCGCGGCGGCAGTAGTCGCGCACGAACCCCACGATCTCGGCCGTCCTCGGCGACTGCAGGTGGCACTCCACTATGGATAGAACCTCGTGCGAACCGCGGCGGAACAGACCCAGGGCGAGACCTTCGTCCGGATGAACGCCGAAAGCGAACTCCATCTTGTTGCGGTAGTAGGTGGACTCGGGCGAAGCCAGGCACTCCTCTACGACCACGCCCTCGAGACCGCCGATCTTGGCGTAGCTCTCCTCCACGAATCTTTTTTTCCACCCGCGTTGCGCGGCCATGTCCAGGTCCTGCCACAGACAGCCGCCGCACGCGCCGAAATGGGCGCAGAACGGCTCGGCCGGATTGTCCGGCTCGCTCAGCAGCGCCGTGGTGTGGGCCTCGGCATGGCGTTTCTTGCGCCGCTCGATGACGGCCCGTACGCGCTGCCCCGGCAGTCCCCGATCCACGAACACGACCATGCCGCCCATGCGTCCCAGACCCTGGCCGCCATGGGCCAGCTTCTCCACGGTGAGCTCGATCTCCACGCCTTCGGCCAGAGCCTCCGGCGCCGTGGATTCCGCCTGTTTGATATCACTCATATGCATCCTCCGATGCGTTGTCTTTGTTCACGCAACTTGACAATCGCGCCTATTCAGGGAAAAAAACAACTCGACGCTTCCTGTGAAATTCTGAACGAAATCGGGAGACGAACCAATGGAAATCATCAACGAGCTCTTTCACAACGTAGCCAACTCCACCACCCACGGACTTATCGGCGTGGCCGGCATCTTCACGTACATGACGATCATCGTGGTCACAGCCGTGTACCGCATCTTCAAGGGCGACCACCTCGAGCATCACTAGGCCCGTCGCCGTCCCCGCGGCTTGCGCCATTATCGCTCTTCCCGATCCGGGCGGCACGCCGTCCGGTCCTATTCTTTTCGGAAGCGCCTCGGGCGCTGTCCCACAAGCATAACATGAAAGCCCCGGGCCGACATCAACCGGCCCGGGGCTTTTTCGTTCATTTCCAAGAGCAGCCGGCTCAGCGCAGGCACAGATCGAGGCCTTCTTCGGCCACTCGATTGAGATACTGCCCGTACTCGTTCTTGATCATTTCCTGGGCGAGCGACTTGAGTTGCTCAGCATTGATGTAGCCCATGCGGTAGGCGATCTCCTCCACCGAGGAAATGCGCGTGCCCTGCCGGGACTGCACCACCTGCACGAACGAGGCCGCCTGGTGCAGCGACTCGTGCGTGCCCGTGTCCAGCCAGGCGTAGCCGCGGCCCAGAAACTCCACGGAAAGCTTGCCCCGCTTCAAATACACGTTATTGAGGTCGGTTATTTCAAGCTCGCCGCGCTCCGATGGCGCGAGGGTCTTGGCTATGGCTGGGGCCTCGGCGTCGTAGAAGTAGAGGCCGGTCACCGCGTATTTGGACTTGGGATTCTTGGGCTTCTCCTCGATGGAGAGCACCCGGCAGTTGTCGTCGAAATCGACCACGCCGTACCGCTCCGGATCGTGGACCTTGTAGCCGAACACCACCCCGCCGTCGGTGGTCTGGGCGGCGCGCTGCAGCAGCTTGGACAGGCCGCCGCCGTAGAAGATGTTGTCGCCGAGCACCAGGCAGGACGGCTGGCCCTCCAGAAAATCCTCGGCCAGGATGAAGGCCTGGGCCAGTCCCTCGGGCTCGGGCTGGACGATGTACGTGAAGGAAAGGCCGTACTGCGAGCCGTCGCCGAACATGGACTCGAACCGGGGCAGGTCCAGCGGCGTGGAGATGATGCAGATTTCCCGGATTCCAGCGAGCATGAGCACGGAAAGCGGGTAGTAGATCATCGGCTTGTCGTAGATGGGAAGGAGCTGCTTGCAAACGCCGCGGGTGAGGGGATAGAGACTCGTTCCCGAGCCGCCCGCCAGAATGATGCCTTTCACAGGGGCCTCCTCGTGGTCTTCGGTTGCGCGTGGAGAGCCTGATACGCTATGGTGGTTGGCATGACAAGCCCGACTGCCTTCTCCGCGGAGTTCGAACAGACCAGCGTGTCTGTAGACTTGGCCGAATCCCTGGCCATTGGCGAAGTCGTCTTCCTCGCACGCGCCCAGTGCGCCGGCCCCTGGCTCCACGCCCTACTGCCCCGGGAGGGCCTGCCCGTGGGCCTTCGGCTCGCGCCGCGCTCCGCCCCGGACGACGCCGTGCTCATGACTGTGCGCACCAGCTGGCTGCCCGCCGTGGATCTGGCCCCCAACGTGCACGCCGTGCCCGGCGTTTTCGCCAAGGTGCTTCGGGCCGTTCCGGCCGGCCGCCTGGACCTCGTGGCCCGCAAGACCGGCTGGTCCATGGCCTGGATAACCCTGAGCGACTCCTGCGCCGCCGGCCAGAAGGAAGACACGAGCGGCCCGGTCATCGAGGATTTGTTGCGCGAGAAACTGCCCGTGGGATTCGCCGAAGGATTCCTGCTGCCGGACGACGAGACCAGGCTGCGCGCCCTTGTTGTTGATCTGGCACTGAATCAGCGGTTCGATATCATCGTGACCACCGGCGGCACCGGCCTCGCCCCCACGGACCGCACTCCGGAAGCCCTGGCCCCGATACTCGAAAAACGCCTGCCCGGCATGGAGCAGGCCATGATCGCCTCCAGCCTGGCCAAAACACCCCACGGCGCGTTGACCCGCTCCGTGGCCGGCGCGCTGGGCCGCGCCATCGTGATCAGCCTGCCAGGCAGCCCC
>JBMCLC010000276.1:0-3729 GCA_048614715.1 Oceanidesulfovibrio sp. | reverse complement strand
CAGCGCCGTGGAGTCCACCCCGCCGGAAAGGGACAGCAGCAGACGGCCGCCCTGCAGCGGCGGCATGGGCGGCGGCGAGCCGAACGGTTCGCGGGCGAAGCCCTCCACCTCCAGACAGAGCTTGGCCATGTGAGGCTCGAGGGTCTGGAGTCGGAGTTGCGTGTCCATGGCGGAATGTTCGCTAGACGGGAATGTCCAGCGATTTGAGCAGGTCGTCCAGCCAGTCGATAAGGCGGCAGCGCTGCTCGGGCGTGGCGTAAGCGATGCAGGCGCAGCGCATGACCTGGCGGCAGCGCACCAGCAATTCCATTTTCAGCCGGTCGTCCTCCATTTCCAGCGCCACAGCGTGCGGACCGCAGCTTTCGGCGTGGTCCTTCTGCTCAGGAGTCAGCAGGTCGTCCGGCAGGTTCAGCCACCAGACGCCGTCGATGGAGCTGTTCAGTTCCATGTCGTTGAGCCGCTTGGCGATGCGTTCGGTGCTCTCCTTGGCGAGGTCTTCTATCATATAGCTGCGCATGGACTACTCTCCATTGCTCGGCGTTTCGTCGAGATCGTTGTCCGCGTCGTTCTCATGTCCCTGGACGCCCGCACGCCGGCGGTTCGCGTGGGCGTCCTCGGGGACAGTCTCGTCGTCCAGGTTGAACATCCTGCGGGTGGTGTCGATGTACCGCCTGGCGGATTCCTCCTCGGCCGAGCGGCGCTTGAGGAAGATGATGGGCTCGTGCAGCACCTTCTTGACCACGGAGTCTACAAGGGTTTCCAGGGCGTCGTGCATTTCCGGGTCTACATCGCGGCCCAGGAGCTGGACCAGACGCTTCTCGGTCTTGGCGAGCTCCTTGCGGGCCATGGCCTGGTTCTGTTCCAGCAGGTCCACGATGGTAGGTTGCAGCTCCAGGGACTTGAGCCATTGGCCGAAGGCGTCGGCCTCATCGTACACGATGGCCGTGGCCTTGGCTGCCTCCTCCCGGCGCTGGGCGATGTTTTCTTCAACAACTTCTTTCAGATCGTCGATATCGTAGAGGAAGACCGAGTCCAGGGTGTTCACGTCCGGGTCTATGTCGCGCGGCACGGCGATGTCGATGAAGAACATGGGCCGGTTGCGGCGCTTCTTGAGCACGGCCTTCACGTCCTTGGCGCGGATTACGGCCGTGGGCGAGCCGGTGGAGCTGATGACGATGTCCACCTCGTGGAGGCGGTCAAAAAGGGTCTCGAAGGGGATGGCCTGGCCCTCGAACTGCTGGGCCAACTCCCTGGCGCGCTCAAAGGTGCGGTTGGCCACGTAGATGTCCTGGATGCCCGAGGTCACGAGATGCTGGGCTGCCAGCTCGGCCATTTCTCCGGCGCCTATGAGCATGGCCTTTTGACGGGACATCTCGCCGAAGATGCGCTTGGCCAGCTCCACGGCGGCGTAGCTGATGGAGACCGCGGCCGATCCCACGGCGGTTTCGGTGCGGACCCGTTTAGCAACGGAAAATGCCTTGTGATACAGCCGGTTGAGAATGACCTTGGTGGTGCCGGCCTTCACGGCCATGCGGTAGGCGTCCTTGAGTTGACCCAGGATCTGCGGCTCGCCCAGGACCATGGAGTCCAGCGCGCAGGCCACGCGAAAGAGGTGGCGCACCGCCGCGAGGTCCTCATGGATGTAGACGTAGGGTTCGAGCTCATCCACGGAGGAGTGGCGCGCGGCGGCCCAGCGGCGGAGCACTTCCCGACGGCAGGCGTCCTTCTCGCCCACGGCCATGATCTCCACCCGGTTGCACGTGGAGAGGATGGCCAACTCGTCGATCGGGCCGCCCACGGGGATGACCTGCTGCTCTTCTGCGGCGTGTTGAGCGCCGCCGTCCGGCTCCACGAGCCGTCCGGGCAGGCAGTCGGCCAGGCCGAACGTCTCGCGCACTTCGACACCGGCCGTGGTGTGGTTGAGTCCCACGAGATACAAGGATTTATTCATCGTCATGGAATAGTAGGCGAAGTCGGAATGGATTGCTCGATGCCCGGCCGCTCGTTGAAGCTGTGGTGCGAGGGCAAGAAGAAGTTGATGATAACCATGGAGCCGATGGCCAGGGTGAACAGCCCGATGGCCCATACTGCGGGCCGCCGGCCCCACCATCCGCGGGCCAGCCTGTTGTGGAATAAAATGGCGAACAGCAGCCACACGACGATGGAGACGATCTCTTTGGGGTCGCCTGTCAGCACCCTGCCCCAGGCGAACTTGGCGAACACGAAGCCGCTGAGCATGCCCACGGTGTACAGGGGAAAACCGATGAGCACGGCCCAGTAGTTAACCCGATCGAAGGTGGAGAGCGCCGGCATCTCGCGGTCCATGTCCGAAAGTTTGGACTTTGCTTTGATCTTCCTTTCCAGCCGGATGAAGATGATGCCCGAGGCAAAGGCCATGGCCAGCAAGGCCATGGAGCCGAACAGGGTGCCGATGTGCAGGCCGAAAAACGGTCCGGCCAGGTCCGGCGGCATCTTGGCTGCCGTCTGTTGCGTGAACGAGAAGATGAACAGGAGTATGGCGATGGGCGAGGCGATGAGCGCCAGGAACTCCAGCTTGAGCCGCCACCAGAGGATGAAGAAGAGGGCCACCAGGCACCACGAGAAGAGCTTGATGTAATAGCTCACCGTGAGGGTCTGTATCTCCGTGGCCACCAGGAAGTGGATGAGGATGAGCGTGTGCAGCAGCAGACCGCCCGCAGCCAGGAATCCGGCCAGGCGCTTGAGCGTGGACTGCCAGCTGAACGCCCCGGCCAGGTAGAATATCGTACCGAGGACGTAGAGCAGGAGAATGGCGAAGTAGACGAGATCAAACAAGGTCATGGAGCAAGTCCTCCAGCGCCGGGTGCAACGACTCCGGCAGGTGCGCGCGTAGCGTGTCGAGCGCTTTCTCGCGCTCTCCGGCGGCCAGGGCGTCCTTGAGATCGGACTCCACGAGGCCACGGAAGATCGCGGTGTTGTCCGGCGTATCCATGCCCAGTTCCAGCACGCGGGGGCGAATGCGTCCCATGAGCACAGACAGGACGCCGTAACCGGCCAGGTGGTGCGCCAGTTCACGGCGCATCCGTTTGGCCAGGGCCGGGCTCTGGCCGCCCGTGGACAGCGCCACAGTCACGCCATCGAGTTCCACGTGCGACGGCACGATGAACGAGCCGGCTTCGGGGTCGTCGGCCACGTTGCAGAGCACGCCGCGTTCGCGGCACGCCGCCGCGATGCGTGCGTTTTCCTCGCGCAGGGGCGTGGCGGCCACGCAGAGGGTCACGCCGTCCAGGTCTTCGATCCCGAAGGACCGGCTTGCATACACTACTTTTGGGGCGTCCAGCAAGCGTCGCGCGTCTGCGGAAATGGCGGCGGGATCGGCCGGGTCGAGCACGAGGACCGAGGCCGGCGAGGCTTCGAGCAGGGTGGCTAGCTTGCGCCGGCCCACGCCGCCGAAGCCAACCACCAGACAGCGCGCGTGGGAGAGGTCGAGAAAAGCGGGATAGTAGCGCATGGGCGTTGATACCACACGTTCCGCCCGGGGCAAATGGCCCGCATCCCCATACTGGCGGAAAGGCCCTGCCCGCGCCGCGTGCGGAGGAAGGGCCGCGCATCTTGCTGTGCCCGGGGCGATAGGCTACCTTCCCGGCATACGTGCTCGGGGACACCGCAACCATCACACCATGGCATTCACCAGTCTCGTTATCCAGCTCGCCCGCTTTGGCGACATCGTGCAGACCGCGCGGCTCGTGC
>JBMCLC010000275.1:0-3733 GCA_048614715.1 Oceanidesulfovibrio sp. | reverse complement strand
CCGCGATGTGCACGCAACCGTTTTCGATGACGCCTTGCGGGCCAAGGACCCAGCGAGCGGTGAGGAGCAGGGGGGATTCGTGGTTCATGCGGAGCCCCTGCCTGTCTCGCGAACCCATCCGCCCAGCGAGCGGATCGAATCCAGCAGCGCCGGGTAGTCGATACGCGTGAACGCGCCGTCCTTGTAGAGTACTTCGCCGTCCACCATGGTCAGGCAGACCTCGCCGCCCTCCGCCGCGTACACGGCATGGGAGACGGGATTGTAGCAGGGCCGCAGGTTGGGCCGGGTAAGGTCCAGGGCGATAAGGTCGGCGGGCGCGCCTGGGGTGACTGTCCCGAGTCCCTCGTCCATGCGCAGGGTGCGCGCGCCCTCGCGGGTGGCCATGTCCAGCACGGACTGGGCGCCCATCACCGTGGCGTCCATGGTGTGGGCCTTGTGCAGCAGGGCGGCGTAGCGCATTTCCGAGAACATGCCGAGGGTGTTGTTGGAGGCGGCGCCGTCCGTGCCCAGCGCGGTGCGCACGCCATGTGCGCGCATGGCTGGCATGGGCGCCACGCCCGAGGCGAGCTTCATGTTGGACTTGGGGCAGTGGACCACGCCTGCGCCGGCAGCGGCGATGCGCTCCATTTCCTCGGGCTCCAGGTCCACGCCATGGGCGATGACGGTGCGCTCGCCGAGGCAGCCCAGTGAATCTATGTAGGCCAGGGGGCGCTTGCCATGTTTTTGCAGGCACTCGGCCGTTTCGGCCTGGGTCTCGGCCAGATGGATCTTCCATATGGTATCGAAGGATTCGGCGTATTCATAGGTGGTTTGCAGCATCTCCGGCGTGGTGGTGTACACCGAGTGCGGCGCGAGAATTGGCTTTATGCGTCGGGACTCGCAGGAATCCCAATACAGCCAGAGTCGCTCGATGTTGGAGCACGCTTCCTCGAATTTCGCATAGGACGGGTTGGGGAAGCCGAAGATCGCCTCGCCCGGCAGACCCCTCAGGCCGGAGTGGTCAGCGGCCTTCCAGACATGCTCGGCCATGAAGTGCATGTCGCAGAAGGTGGTGACGCCGAAACGCGTCATCTCCGCGCAGGCGAGCAGGGCGCCATGGTACACGGAATCCGGGGAATGGGCCTGCTCCACGGGAAAGATGTAGGCGTGCAGCCAGTCCATGAGCGGCAAATCGTCAGCCAGGCCGCGAAAGAGCGTCATGGGCGCGTGGGTGTGGGCGTTGATGAGCCCTGGCATGACCAGGAGTTCGCGGTCGGGCAGGAGTTCGTCTCCGCTGAAACTTCGGGAGATATCCTGCCACGGGCCGACACCAGCGACGCGGCCGCAGGATATGGCCACGCCGGCATCCTCCAGAACGCTTCGGTCGTCGTCCTGGGTTATGAGCCAGGCGGCGCGCAGAATGTGGTCGCAGGGAGTGGATTCCATGGGGATGATGGTTTTTGGCCCGCGGCGGCGCCACGTTTTGACAATCCTTCCCGTTCCCGAGTAGAAGCTCCGGGGCGGCCCAGTGTCGTTCCGAGTCCTCCGGGCGAGGGTATCTAATTCGCTTGCAAAGTAAAGGAGCGCGTCATGGACCTGAGGAGCTATATCCGGGATATTCCCGATTTCCCCAAAGAGGGCATCGTTTTTTTCGACATTACGCCTCTGCTGGGCGACGGCAAGGCGTTCGCCTCGGCCATCGACAGCATGTATGAAAAATTCAAGGACACAGGCGCAACCAAGGTGCTCGCGGCCGAGGCCCGGGGATTCATCTTCGGCGCGCCGTTGGCGTACAAGATGGGCATTGGATTCGTGCCCGTGCGCAAACCCGGCAAGCTGCCCTACAAAACCATCAATGTGACATACGATCTGGAATACGGCACGGATACATTATGCATGCATCAGGACGCCGTGTCCGAAGGCGAGAAGGTTCTGGTGATTGACGATCTGCTGGCCACAGGCGGCACGGCCGCCGGCATGCTAAAGCTGGTGCACGAGGTGAAAGGCGAGATCGTGGGACTGGGCTTCCTGGTCCAGCTCGGTTTCCTGGAAGGCAAAGAAAAACTCGAGGACCAGGGCTACACCTGCCTGCTCACCCTCTGATTTTCCCAACCCATACTACCCAGGAGCACACGCGATGCAGCGCATCGGCATAATCGGCGGCAGCGGGCTGGACAACCCGCACATTTTCGTGGACCCGCGGGACATCGATATCGACACGCCGTGGGGCGCACTCGAATCCCCGGTCAAGGCGGGGCGAATCGGGTCCAAGGACGTATTCATGATAGCGCGCCATGGGCGGGAGCACACCGTACCACCGTCGGGCGTGAACAACCGTGCGCACATCGACGCGTTCCGGCAGCTGGAGTGCGAATGCATTCTGGCAACCACGGCCGTGGGCTCGCTGAAACTGGAGATCGACCGCGGCCACCTCGTGATTCTCGACCAGTTCATCGATTTCACCCGGCACCGGCCCATCACATTCCATGAGGTGTTCGATCCGCACGCGCCGGTGCACACGCCCATGGCCGACCCGTTCGACGCAACCCTGCGCGAGAAGCTCATCGCCCATTGCGAGGCCCTGGGCATAGACCACCATCCCCGCGGCACCGTGGTCACCATCGAAGGCACGCGGTTTTCCACCCGCGCCGAGTCCAACATGTTTCGGGCATGGGGCGCGGACGTCATCAACATGTCCACCGCGCCGGAGGCGATCCTGGCCAACGAGGCCGGCATCCCGTACGCCGCAGTGGCCATGAGCACGGACTACGATTGCTGGAAAACGGACGAGGAGCCCGTGGTCTGGGAGGATATTCTGCGCATCTTCGGCGCCAACGCGGAAAAAGTGACCAAGCTGCTGCTTGAGACCATCGAATCCCTGTAGCGCGCACGTGGTTCCGCCGGAATAGTCCGGTGTTTCTTGACATGCGCTTGAAGGGTGGGATAACTGAATTCTCTTTTGCGACCACAGCTTTCGCGCCGCAAAGTGCGGACGAGGCCGAGGCGCTTGAACGCCCGCCGGGCGGAGCGCAAGATCTTGTCGGCGGAGCGCCCCGGCTGCAACTTGAACACGACACGATACACATAGCACAAAGGAGCCCGTATGTTTTTCGATTCCATCGCGCATGCCATGGGCGCAGCGCCCCAGGGCGGCGGCCAGGGCGGGGGCAACCCCATCACCGCCTTCGCGCCGCTCATCCTCATGTTCGTCATCTTCTACTTCCTGCTCATCCGTCCGCAGCAGAAGAAGGCGAAAGAGCACAAGGCCATGCTCTCCAACCTCAAGAAAGGCGACTACATCATCACCGGCGGCGGCATGTACGGCCGTATCACCGCTGTGGAGGGAGACGTGCTGCACGTGGAGCTCGCCAAGGACCTCGTCATCAAGGTGAACAGGTCCTACGTCTCCGGCCTGGCGGACAACGCCAAGCCCTCCAAGGACGCTGAGGAGAAATAGCGCGGGGAAGACGCCGCAAGGCGTCCCCGATCTTTTTCATCAGGCCGACGGGAAACGCCGCCGTGCCGGAGCGTTTCCCGTCGCCGGCTTCTTATCGGTAGGCTGTCGTGCCGTCCGATACGTACACCACCGACCGCGAACCAGGATTGACACATGAGCGGCAATCTCCGCCTGCGCATCGGCATAACGCTATTCGTCATACTCATCGGACTCCTCTATGTGCTGCCCAGCTTCACGGCAGTCCGGGAATCCTCCCTGGGCAAAGTCCTGCCCAACGCCAAAATCAATCTCGGCCTC